>DBEZQF010000293.1:0-2284 GCA_048254795.1 Collinsella sp.
GCGAGTTCCGCACGCAAAGAAGGCCACTTAATGTGGCCTTCGTCTTGCGCAGGACTGTAGAGCAGGAAACCTTATATCCGGCCCCTCCGTCCGGGGACCGCGCCGTACCAGCTACAGCGTCATGTTCGGATCGGCGTCGACGTCGAACGGCGAGATTTCACCTCGGTCGAATTTACGGCGGGCGACCTCCGCGATCATGGCTGCGTTATCGGTACAGGCAGACAAGGGCGGCACCGTTACGCGAATCCCCTGACGTCCAAGCTTCTTGATCATCATCTCGCGCAGATGCGGGTTGGCCGAGACGCCGCCGCCGATGCAGTATTCCTTGCATCCGGTAGCGTGCAATGCGTTTTTGGCCTTCTTGTACTGCACGTCAAAGACCGCGGCCTCAAACGAGGCAGCCAGATCGGGCAGATGAATCGTGCGCCCGGCCTTGGTCTCCTGCTCGATATAGAGCGTCACCGCTGTCTTGAGGCCCGAAAGCGAAAAGCGATAGTCTCCTCTGCTGTTAAGCGCACGGGGGAAATCGATCGCCTTGGGGTTGCCCGTCTCGGCCAGCTTGGAAATGATGGGGCCACCGGGATAGCCCAGGCCCAGCGCCTTGGCCACCTTGTCGAAGGCCTCGCCCACGGCGTCGTCGAGCGTCTCACCGAGCACCTCGTAGTCGCCCCACGCCTTCACGTGCACGAGCATGGTGTGCCCACCCGAGACAAGCGTGAAGATAAACGGCGGCTTGAGGTCGGGTTGCGCCAGCAGGTTGGCAAACAGGTGCCCCTCCAGATGGTTGACGCATACGAGCGGCTTACCGGCAGCGTAGGCAAAGCCTTTGGCAAAGGCAACGCCCACCACGAGGGCGCCCACTAGGCCCGGACCCTGTGTCACGCCCACGGCGGCAAGCTCGCTGGGGGCAATGGCTCCACCCTCAAGACCAAGCGATGCTGCGGCATCCTCGAGCGCCGCATCCACGACGCTCACAATCACCTCAACGTGTTTGCGCGAGGCGATCTCGGGCACCACGCCGCCAAAGCGGGCATGAAAATCAATCTGTGTCGACACCTGGTTGGCCAGCATATTGCCATCCGCATCGATAATCGCCACGGCCGTCTCGTCGCAGGAACTCTCGATAGCGAGCACTAGGCGGCGGCGCTCAATTTCGGCACGCTCCCCCTCGGAGCGCCCAGGCGCAGGCAGCGGCCATACGCGCTGCTCGGCTGCCGTCGGCTCGGGCGAAGCATTGTCGACCGGAAGCACCAGGGGCAGCGGAGCCGTCATGACGATGGCATCCTTGCCGGCACCATAGTAGCCGCGGCGCCGTCCTGCCTCGGTAAAGCCCAGAGCGTTATAAAGCGCGATCGCTCCCTCGTTGCCGTCCTCAACCTCGAGCGAAGCCGTGGTGCAGCCGAGCATCTGGGCATCATAGCTCACATGCGACAGCAGCTTGCGGGCAATGCCCTCACGGCGATGTGCCGGGTCGACGGCGACATCCAGAATCTGCACATCACCGTCCACGACCATACCGCCGGCAAGGCCCAGCAGCTTGCCGTCGTCGTGTGCCACCCACCAACTACGCGGCGCAGCGACGTCCTCGCCCAGTTCGGACAGGAACATGCCCGGCGTCCACGCCTTGTGTCCGGCACCTTCAAAGCAGGCGGCCTCTAGCGCGCTCGCGCCCTCGGCATCCGCCGCGCCCATGGGACGGAACTGCAGATGACGACCGGCGAGCTCATCGGCAACGCCCGTAATTTCGCTCTGCGCACTCTCGGCAAGACCAAGACGCTTGCGCTCGTTTTCCTCGGCATCCGAAAGGCGCGTGTAAATCGGCAGGACGCGAGCCGGATCGCCGTCACCCGCAGCGTGCGCGAGCAGCAAGCCCTCGCCCGAAGGCCACCACAGGTCGCGCTCCACGCAGCGGGCGGTCTCGTCCTCACCCAGCAGCTTGCCATAGCGCACGAGACCGTCACCGGTCAGCTGAACCTGGTCCCAGTCCGCTGCTCGGCGCCACTCATCGAGCGCCACGGCGGCCTTGACCACGTGTTCGCGCTCAAATTGACGCTCGGGACCCTCATCGACCAGCATATACAGCGCCGGATATACCTCACCGCGCATAGCATCGGCCAAGATACCAAGCTTGCCGCGCACGCCAGCCTTCCACGCCGTCCAAGCGCAAGCGTCGAGCGTCGACACGCCCAGCAGCGGAACATTGGCACCGCGCGCGAGGCCCTTGGCAGTGGAGATGCCGATGCGCACACCCGTAAACGACCCCGGGCCGCGGCCGACCACGTAG
>DBEZQF010000294.1:0-1392 GCA_048254795.1 Collinsella sp.
GCATTGGGCGCTCTGCGTATCTCGTTTGATGACCGTGTGAACCCTGTCGACCTGGACGAGTTTGCCCAGACGCTGCTCTCGATCGTGGGTGCCGCATGATCGTCGCCGAGCTTGAACGTGGGCTGCTGGCGCGCTACCCCAAGGCGGACGCCGAGGGCTGGGATCACGTAGGACTCTCCGTTGGCGATCCGGCCGCGGAGATCACCGGCGTTGCCTGCGCGCTCGATGCGACCGAAGCTAATGTTCGCCGCGCCCAAGAAGGCGGCGCCAACGTGCTGCTGACGCATCATCCCATATACATCAAGGCGCCCGAGGCGTTTTGTCCGTCGGATTCCGCACGCCCCCAATGCAGCGCGGCGCTCTACGAGGCAGCGCGTTGCGGCGTGAGCATTATCTCGCTCCACACCAACCTGGACCGCTCGCACGAAGCCCGCGTCTGCCTGAGTGAGCTGCTGGGTGCCGTACCCGTGAGCTCACTGGAGCACGTGGACGACCCCGAGCCGACCGGCCTGGGCGCGCTTGCAACGCTCAACGACCCGTGCACGCTGCGCGATCTTGCCACCCGTGCTGCCACAGCCTTCGGCAGCGACCCGCGTGTGTGGGGCGAAGTTGATCGCCCGTGCCGCACCGTCGCCATTTTGGGCGGCTCCCTGGGCGACTTTGGAGAGCTCGCCATCGCCGCCGGTGCGGATGTTGTCGTGACGGGCGAGGCAGGCTATCACGTGGCGCAGGACCTTGCCTTGCGTGGGCTACCGGTGATCTTGCTCGGCCACGACCGCTCCGAGGAGCCGTTCGTTGATATATTGATGAACTCTGCAGTTGACGCCGGGGTCGACCCCCGTCATGCGATTAAAATACTGAACCCTTGCCAATGGTGGACTGTGACAAAAGGAGAGAACTTATGAGCGCCGGCGCTACGCTACTCAAGCTGCAACAGATCGATTTGGAGCTCGCCCGCAACAAGAGCGAACTTGCCAATATGCCGGAGCTCAAGGAGCTCGCTTCCAAGCGTAAGACCTACGTTAAGCTCAAAGCCGAGATGACCAAGCTCTACGCCCAGCGCAAGGACCTGGACATTGAGCTCGACGATCTCAACACCACCGAGATTCAGACCAACAACGCCATTGAGGCTGCCAAGAAGCGCCACGTCGACGGTTCCGACTACCGTGAGGTTCAGGACCTGGAGAATGAACTCGCCACCCTGGCCAAGCGTCTGGACAAGATTGAGCACACCCGCAAGGACGTCGTTGTCGCCCATAAGGAGGCGCTCGACCGCGAGGCCCGCGCACAGGCAATTATCGCCAAGTTCGAGGAGGGCGTGAAGGCCGATACCAAGGCCGCCCGCGCTAAGGCTGCCGACCTGCAGGCTCAGATTGACGCCGCCACTAAGGA
>DBEZQF010000295.1:0-2388 GCA_048254795.1 Collinsella sp.
GGGCGCATCTCGCACAGCTTTACGGCAAACCCGCGGTCTGCCAGCTGGATCGCGCATTCCGAACCCGCCAGACCGCCACCGATAACCGTCACCTGATCGAACTGCATCTGCAAACACCTTTCTAATTGACACGTTTTCCATTGTGACCGAAGGGCGTCTGGGCGTGAAGAGCAAACTTGGAGGGCGCATACCTTCCATCCATCATGCGCTCGATAAGGCCCTCGAGTTCAAGCGAACCCAGGAGTTTGAGTACGCCGACAGCATCGAGCGAGACGAGCGCCGCGATGTCGTCGACCTTGAGCGGAGAGGCGATGAGCGCATGCATCACGGTCTGCTGTGTTGGATTCAGGTCGGCAATGCCGGGAGCATCGGGGCGCGAGTAGCGCAGGGTGCCGTATATGCGAGAGATAGCCATCTCGATGGACTCCTCGTCGACAATGCAGCAGGCACCGTTCGCAATGAGATAATTCGTGCCACGCGACTCGGGCGATAGGATCGACCCCGGCACGGCAAGAAGTTCGCGCCCCAAATCCATAGCAGCCTCGGCTGTAGAAAACGTCCCGGAAGGCATACCCGCCTCGGATACAAAGAGGGCTTGCGACAGGGCCGCGATCACGCGATTGCGACGCGGAAAGGCAAACTTGCGCGGACCCATGCCCCACGGAGAGATCGACACGACCGCGCCGCCCGTATCGAGCGTGCGCGTAATAAGCCCCGCGCTCGAACGCGGGTAGACCACGTCGGCGCCCGTCCCCAGCACCACGACGTGTTTGCCGCCGGCGTTGACCGCAGCCCAACCCGAGGCCTGGTCACAACCGACCGCACCGCCCGAAACTACCGTCACTCCCGCCTCAACCGCCACCTTCGCCGCAAGCTCTGCCACGGCAAGACCATACGGCGAGGCCTTTCGCGCACCGATGATGGAGAGCGCGGGCGTCGAAAGCGCCTCGGGGTTGCCGCGCACATAGAGCGTCTGAGGTACATCAGAAAGCTCCAAAACGGTCTCGGGATACAACGCGTCACCTGGATGCAGCTCGAAGGTCCCCTCAGCCATCATTGGTCCCTCCTTCCCTGGTACATCGCCGCCTCGAGCACGTGGTCCTGCGTCACCTGCTCGCTCTCGGCGACATCTGCGATCGTGCGCGCAATGCGAACAAGGCGCACGATGCCACGCCCTGTGAGATGCGTGCGCTTCGACAGGCCGAGCACACACTTCTCCGCCGCATCATCGAGCTCAAAGGTCGAAACGACGCCGTCAATGGACCGAGTCTCGTCATCCTCGGCCTCGGCATCCGCATCGTCCATGCGGGATTCGCGCCAGGCGCGAAAGGCGCGACCGCGCACAACGTAGTCACGTAACTCGGCCGACGACATGCCCTCCGCACCCTCGATAATCACTTGAGGGTCGGGACGGGTCACATCGATCATCATGTCGATACGGTCGGCCAAAGGACCGCGCAGTTTAGACCGATAGCGCTCGACCATCGCCGCCGAGCAGCGACACGGCACCTCGCGATCGCCCAAAAAGCCGCAGGGGCAGGGATTGCTCGCAGCCAGCAGCTGAAAGCGCGACGGGAAGGTAAAAGCCCCGTCGACGCGTACGATCCTCACGTAGCCGCGCTCGATGGGCTGACGCAGCGTCTGCAGCACGCCAGTGGGAAACTCGGCAAGCTCGTCCAAAAAGAGCACGCCGCCATGAGCAAGGCTGATCTCACCCGGGTGCACCGGGCGCCCGCCGCCGATAAGGCCTGCGGTCGAAATACTGTGGTGGGGACTGCGGAAGGGGCGGTGCCCCGCCAACAAGCCATCAATGTTCTCACCCAAAACCGAATGGATGCACAGTGCCTCCTGCTGATCCTCAACGGAAAGCTCGGGCAGGATGCCGGTCATACGGCGTGCGAGCATCGTCTTGCCCGATCCCGGAGACCCGATCATGAGCAAGCCGAGTTCTCCTGCCGCCGCAAGCGCCATGCCGCGTTTAGCGACTTCCTGCCCCAGCACGTCTGCATAGTCGAGCTCGGGCTCAAAGGTCGCCTCGACACCCTCGGAATCCAAGTAGTGCCGTGCGGCATCGCCCATGCCGTGAGCAAGCTGAGACAGATGGTCGATAAAGCCGCAATCTACGCCCGCGAGTGGCACATGCTGGTCGGACCTGCCGGCGATAAAAGACAGCCCCATGTCGCGAGCCAATAGCTGAAACGCCACCTCGCCCTTGACGGGAAGCACCGTACCGTCCAGACCAAGCTCACCTGCGATAAGGCAGCGATCGAGGTTGTCACGGGGAATCTGCTCATCGGCCGCTAGAACCGCGATGGCGATGGGCAGGTCAAAGCCGCTACCGGTCTTGCGGATATCGCCGGGTGCCAGGTTAACGGTAATGCCCGAGCG
>DBEZQF010000296.1:0-6976 GCA_048254795.1 Collinsella sp.
TGGTGCATTGGGGACAGATTAATCTGCACCATTTTGGTGCAAAGGGGACAGCTCTGGCAGCCGGCAGTTAGGGACAGTCCCCAAGTGCCGACTCAGCCCCACCTTAGAAGTGGCGGCGGATGGCGTCGACCATGCCCTGGGACGTGGTCTGGCCGAGCACGTCGGCTGCGGCATCGGCGTCCATAAAGATGTTCATGAGCGCCTGCAGGGCCTCGACCTGGCCGCCCGGCTCTGCGATGCCCAGATTGATAACGATCTGCGCCGGCACCGGAGCGCCCATGCCAGCCATAGCGTTAAATGTCACGGGCGCGGCGGGCTTCACCACCGCGATATAGGGCTTGGCCACAAACCCCGGATCGGTATGCGGAATGGCAATGTTTGCCGCCGGCATGGCAAGACCCGTGGGATAGGCATCCTCGCGCGTGCGAACGGCGTCGAGCCAACCGGATGCAATGTAGCCACGTGGTGCAAGCTCGCCCTCGAGCCGCGCGAACACCTCATCCGGCGTCGCACACTCCCAATCAAAAAACACCAGCTCAGGCGTAAACAGCGCTTCGTTATCCGCCATGCGCTCACCTCTCTCACCTAGCCATCGGGGACGTTCTAAAATGACTAGTCGTTAAAGAACGTCGCAGGTGACTACCCAAAACAAAAGGTGGCCACGCGCGCCTTGGCGCCAATGACCACCCTGACTACTCGGCTAAATTGTACTGTGCGCCGCTAGCCGCGAGGCGCGTCAATTGCGACCTTGCCGCTCTCCAGCACGTGGACGCGGCCGTCGGCGAGCATTTGCACGACCTCGGGATACAGCACGTGCTCAATCGCATGGATGTGCTCCTCGAGCGTGTCGACATCCCAACCTTCCTCGACAGCCAGCGCGCGCTGGGCGATGATGGGGCCGTTGTCGTAGATCTCGCTGGCAAAGTGCACGGTCACGCCGGTCACCTTGACACCGCGCGCAAAGGCATCGTCAATCGCATGCGCACCGGTAAAGCTCGGCAGCAGTGCCGGATGCAAGTTGACCACGCGGTTGGGAAACGCCGCCAGCAGCGGCGTGTGCACCATGCGCATGTAGCCGGCCATGACCACATACTCGCAGCCGCGTTCGAGCAGCTCGTGCGCGATGATCTCGTCGGCGGCAATAGGGTCGGCGTAGACATCCTTGGACAGCGTGAGCGTCTGGATGCCCGCGCGCTCAGCGCGCTGCAAACCCTTAGCCGAAGGACGGCTCGACACCACAAGCTCAATCGAAGCGTTGAGCTTGCCGGCGGCGATCAGGTCGATCAACGCCTGCAGGTTGGTACCCGAACCGCTGATGAGCACGCCGATTTTGAGCGGCTCGGCCGTATCGGTGCCGGTCGGACGGGTATAGGACACAAAGTCCAGGCCCTTGGCGGCAGCCATCTGCTCGTTAGCGCTCATCGGAGTACACGACCTTACCGGAACCCTCGACGCACTCGCCCACGCGGAACGGCTTCTCGCCCAGCGCGACCAGGGCCTCGGTCACCGCGGCCTCGTCCTCGGGAGCGACGATCAGGCACAGGCCGACGCCCATGTTGAAGGTCTTGCATGCCTCGTTGGGCGCGAGCTCGGCCTGGCGCGACACGTAGGTGATGACGGGCGGAACATCCCAGCCCATCTCGGCACCGTTACGGGTGACCACGGCGTCAACGTCGTCGGCAAGCGCGCGGTTGAGGTTCTCGGTGATGCCGCCACCGGTGATGTGGGCGATGGCGTGCACGTTGGCGCCGCCGCGCAGCAGCTCCAGAATCGGCTTGACGTAGATGCGCGTGGGAGCCAGCAGGGCGTCTGCCAGCGATGCGCCGCCGAGCTCCTCGAGCGGGCGGCTCAGCTCCTCGGCCTTAGCGGCGGCCTCGGGCGTGCCCGGCTTAATGCCGTCGACGCCGATGACCTTGCGCACGAGCGAGTAGCCGTTGGAGTGCACGCCAGTGGAAGGCAGGCCCAGGATAACGTCGCCGGGGCGGACGTTTGCGGGGTCGAGCATCTTGGGACGGTCGACGACGCCCACGGTAAATCCGGCAAGGTCGTAGTCGGCAGGAGCCATAACGCCCGGGTGCTCGGCCATCTCGCCGCCCACGAGCGCGCAGCCCGCGAGCTTGCAACCGTCGGCCACACCCTTGATGATCTTTGCCATGTGCTCGGCCTCGATGTGGCCGATGGCAACGTAGTCCAGGAAGAACAGCGGCTCGGCGCCCGAAGCCAGAATGTCGTTGACGCACATAGCGACCAGGTCCTGGCCCACCGTCTCGTGACGGTCCATAATCTGGGCGAGCACGAGCTTGGTGCCCACGCCGTCGGTACCGCTAATCAGAATCGGGTCTTCCATATCCTTAAGCGCGGCGGCCGAGAACAGGCCACCAAAGCCACCGATGCCGCCGATGACCTCGGGACGGTTGGTGTCCTTAACCATTTGCTTAATAGCGTCGACGGCGCGGCCGCCCTCGGCGGTATCGACGCCGGCATCCTCATACGTCACATGTTTGCTGTCGCTCATCTGAGCCTTCCTCTCCCACTACCGTCCGCCGCCCGGGCGCCAAACGGTGCTCATAGTTGCGTTCATATCGGCGCACACCGCAGCGGCGCGCGCCGTAGTATCAACAAAACAGCAGATAAAACCTGCCAAAATGAACCTGTCCCTACATGGCAGGTTTTAGGCCTCGCCGTGCTCCTCTTCCCAGCTGCGGTCGTCGTATTTCTCGACCACGGCGTCGTCGTCAAAGTGCAGCGGCTTGTCCAGGTTGCGGGGCTTAAAGCCCTCCATGAACTTGTCGCGGCCAAAGCTCTCGGGAATCGCCACGGGGTAGCGGCCGGTAAAGCACGCATCGCAGTAACCGCCTTTGGGCATGACCTTAAGCAGGCCCTCGACCGAAAGGAAGGCCAGCGAATCGGCGCCGATATACTCGCAAATCTCGTCGACCGTCTTGTTGGCGCTGATAAGCTGCGACTGCACGTCGGTATCGATACCGTAGAAGCATGGCCAGATGACCTCGGGCGAGTTGATGCGGATATGAATCTCCTTGGCGCCAGCGTTGCGCAGCATCTTGACGAGCTGCACCATGGTGGTGCCGCGCACGATGGAGTCGTCGATGACGACCAGGCGCTTGCCCTCGATGTTGTCGCGCAGCGGGTTAAGCTTCATGCGCACGCCCATGGCGC
The DNA here is from genome assembly GCA_048254795.1 of Collinsella sp. GTDB lineage: Bacteria > Actinomycetota > Coriobacteriia > Coriobacteriales > Coriobacteriaceae > Collinsella. Next base: position 3,178 of record DBEZQF010000296.1, read on the forward strand.
GCAACTCCTGCGTAGGCTCGATAAACGTACGGCCCACGTAACGGTTCTTGATGAGGCCCTCGCCAAAGGGAATACCGCTCTCGTGCGAATACCCCTCCGCGGGCGGCAGGCCGGAATCGGGCACGCCGATGACCAGGTCGGCCTCGACGGGCTCCTCATGTGCCAGCTGACGGCCCATGTCGTAACGGCAGGCATAGACGCTCTTGCCGTTCATAATGGAGTCGGGGCGGGCAAAGTAGACCTGCTCAAAGATGCAGTTTGCGGGCTCTTCGGCGGCAGGCACGCCCTGCTCGGATACCAGACCCTCGGCGCTGATGCGCAAGATCTCGCCGGGACGGACGTCACGGACGTACTCGGCGCCCACGATGTCGAGTGCGCAGGTCTCGGAAGCAACGACCCAGCCGCCGGCGCGGGTGACATGGGTGGTGGCGTCGACCGTCGCGGCGCCGTCCTGCGACGGCAGCTGCGAAACGGATGCGGCATCGGCCTGGTCCAGACCCTCGTCCACCAGCTTGCCCAGCACGAGCGGGCGAATGCCGTGCGGATCGCGGAATGCGTAGAGCGCCTGCTCGTTAATGAGCGTCATGGCGTAGCCGCCGCGCACGAGCTCCATGGTCTTGCGAATGCCCTCGCGCAGATGGCCTGTACGCTGGGTAAAGTAGCCGATAAGCTTGGTCGCGACCTCGGAATCCGAATTGGAGAGGAACGGCACGCCCAGCTCGATCAGCTGGCGGCGCAGCTCGTCGGTGTTGACCAGAGTGCCGTTGTGAGCAAGCGCGATAATGACGCTGTTGATGGTAGAAAGATGCGGCTGCGAGGCTTCCCAGCTCTTGGCACCGGCGGTGCCATAGCGCACGTGGCCCACGGCCAGCTGGCCGGAGAGCGTCGACAGGTCGGCGTTGGAGAACACGCGATCGAGCAGTCCCAGGTCTTTGCGAACCATAACCGTGCCGCCATCACCCACGGCGATTCCCGCCGATTCCTGGCCGCGATGCTGCAGCGCGCGCAGACCAAAGTACGTCAGTCGAGCCACATCGCGATCGGGTGCCCACACACCAAAAATGCCGCATTCCTCATGCAGCTGGTCGGAGTCCGAATCATACGTCGACATGGTCTTCACCTGTCCCGCGGCACGCTCGGCCGCGCGGATGGTTTCTTGAGACATGGCATCCCCTCAGAGCCTCGTTATTTGGCGTTACCTGCCCTATTATACGCACGGCAAGACAAGCACTCCCGCGCATGAACAGCGCTTTTTAAAAGCCCACCGAGCTTATAATCCGTTTTGCAGCCAAACATTTTATTGGGCAACCGCCTCGGGGCCGACGATCCCGCATACTTCCGTTGCGACGTGTCTCGCCCGCCGTTGGGGCTTGCATTGTTGCAATTGGGACGTTCGTCCTGTCTTTTGGCAGGTCGGCGGCGTATCCTTGTACCTACAGCAAAACGAGAAAGGTTATGTATGGATCGAAACGAACTCGACCCCAGCGTCCCCAGCGCCACGGAGGTCAAGAAGATCCCCCTCATCATTAAGGTGTACGCCGTCCTGTGCATCCTGTCCGGCGTGGGCACGCTCCCTTCGGTCGGCGCCTTTATGTGGCAGGTCATCACCGCGCTCATCAACGGCAACGCCGCCGCCAAGCTCGGCGACAACACGCTCGTCGCGGTCGGCCTTATCGTCGCCGGCATCATGCTCTCGGCTGCCAGTGCTGTCATCTTGATCATCTTTGGCCTAGACCTCATCAAGAACCAGCGTCGCAATGCCGCCCGTCTGTCCTATATCCTTATCGCGTTTACCGTCGTCGAGCTTTTGGTTGACGTGATGCTCCAGGGCATCGGGCCCTTCTTGCTGCGCCCTGCCATCCAGCTCGGCATCCTCGTCGCACTTTCGGCCACCGTCGACCCCACGCTGCGCCAGGAGCGCGAGCTGCAGCGCCGCCTGCAGGAGATGCTCGACCGCGACGCCGCCGCCGAGGGCATGCTCGGGCGCGATGAAACCGGCGAAGGCTACATCAAGCTCAACTACTTCAACCTGTTCTGGGTATTCTTTGTCTGCTGCATACTCGGCCTGGTCCTGGAGGATATCTGGCATATGACCGTCAACGATCCGGGTGTCTACCAGGACCGCGCCGGTATGCTGTTTGGCCCCTTCAGCCCCATCTACGGCTTTGGTGCCGTGCTCATGACCATGGTGCTCAACCGCTTCTATAAAAAGAACCCCATCATCATTTTCCTGGTGAGCGCCCTGCTCGGCGCCAGCTTTGAGGTGTTCGTGGGCTGGTTTATGCAGACCGCGTTTGGCGTGGTCTCGTGGAGCTACTCGCACATAACGCTGTTCGGTATGCCCGACCCGCTCGTGGTCCTCACGGGCGGACGCACCTGCACGGGCTTCGCCTGTCTGTGGGGCCTGGGCGGCCTCATCTGGATCAAGCTGCTGCTGCCGAGGCTGCTCAAGCTCATCAACATGATTCCGTGGAAGAGCCGCTACTCGGCTACCGTCATCTTCACCATCATTATGCTGGTCGATGGCGTTATGACGCTGCAGTCGCTCGATTATTGGTATCAGCGCGTCAACGGCACGGAACCGGATATTCCCGTTGCGCAGTTCTACGGCAAGTATTTCGATAATGACTTTATGGAGAATCGCTTCCAGAGCATGACCATGAGCCCCAAGGATGCAACGCGCGTGTAGCGCTCACCGCGCCCAAAACGCAAAATGCCCGCCGGTATCACACGTACCGGCGGGCATTTTTATAAACGAGCCTTCTATCGACGCAAACCTCTACGCCTCGCGCTCGACCTCACTCACACACTCATTTTTGATGGTGCCAACGAGCGCCTGCAGCGCATCGACCACGTGCGGGCGAATGTCCCCGCCAATGAGCACGAGCATGATGTCGTCACCTACGGCAAGCTCGCCGCTTGCCAGCCACACGCGCACATAGCCGATACCCGGCATCGCGCGCGTGACCTCGATAGCAGCCTGTACCTTCTGAGCATCGAAGCCGAACACCATGCCGCCCACCTTGTGGCCCGGCGCCACGCCATCGGTCTCGACACCGCGCGCCTCGGCCTTGGGCGTCGCGCGCACCACACCGTTATGTGTCAGATACATACCGCACGCAGGTGCCGACGAATCGGCCTTGGCCTCGCGCAGCCAAGCATCAACCGAAGGCATCGTTTTGCCATTCTCGAGCATCATTTCTCCCTTACCGTCCCAAATTAGCTACTCTCGGACAATTTATTCATCAACGGGCGTGAGCACCATGACGGCACGCGTGTTGCTCAGCGATAACGAACGACAGGTCACAAGCGTTACAATCTTGGTTGCCGAAGCGGCACGATCGGTGGCATCGCTCGCCACGGCAGAGGCACCGTCGAGCATCTCGGATAGGTAGTTCTTGAGCCCGTCGTCGCCCTCAAAATTGGTCGTGCGCGCCTTGGCATACGTGTCCTCGACCACCTTGGTCGCCAGCGGACGCAGCTTATAGGTGGCGTCGCGCGTGATGTAATACACGTACTCTATGCTGTCGAACGTCGCCTGATCGGTCGTATCCGAGATCACATTGAACATCGATCCGTCGTTCATGTGGTGGCCGTAGATCGTGGTCTGCTGGTCAACCATTCCCGGCGCGGTATCGTCACTGTCCAAGAAAATCGCACCCGATGCATTGGACGTACCGTCAAACAGCGTGTTGAGGTATTTGGAGTTGTTATTGGTCTGCACCACGGGATAGTTGATGTTGGTTCCCGGCGCGTAAATCCAACCCACAATCTCGGGGTTTGTCTGAGCAAGTGCATC
>DBEZQF010000297.1:0-2456 GCA_048254795.1 Collinsella sp.
GACTGTGAAGGATTCCGACCTCTCCACAACGGCTGCGCGCGACGCTGCCCGCATCGTCTGGTTTAAGCGCTACCCCGCCAAGCAGACGCTCATCGCATTTTTGCTCGCGCTGTTGGCGACCACGGCGTTTTCCATCGATCCTGCCCCGGTGTCGAGCAACGCAGTCTTGGCGATTGACCCCAAAGCCTCGGGCATGCTGTACGTGTGCTACGAGGTGCTCCTTTCGTTTGCCGGCCATACCGACGCGGTCATGCTGCTTGCACTTGCCTGCCTGCTCACCTTGCCGTTTCGCTACGTGTTCTTTGGTCGTGGCGACACCTGGCGTCCATCGATCATTCTGCCGTCGCTGTTCTTCGCCATCTGCATGGTGTTCGGCCGCAGCTACGATCTCACCGACTCGGCCGAGATTGTCCTTGGCGACAAAGCCCGCATCATCTGCGCCTGGATTGGCGGCGCGGGCTGGATGCTCTTGGCGGTCGTTGCCTTCTACCTTGCCTTTGAGTGTCTAGATTGGCTGAGCTCCCGACGCATCCCGTTTTCCGAAGCGCACTTTGGCCGCGTATGGCGTGTGACTCACGCCGTGCTCTCGGTCCATCCCTTTGCCGGGCCCTTCCTGGTGCTTATGATCGCCTGGACGCCCACGCTCATCGCTTCGCTGCCCGGCCTTTTTATGGGAGATACGGGCGCGCAGATTCGCCAGTGGTTCAACTATCCCAACGGCACGAGTGACTACCTGCGTCTGCTCAATCCCAATGTGTTGCTCAACGGGCATCACCCCGTGGTGCACACGGCTATCATCGGTTCGTGCGTCCAGCTGGGGCTTTCGCTGTTCAACAGCGCTAACGCGGGTCTTGCCATCTACACCTGTGCTCAGTTCGTCATCACGGCCGCCTGCATGGCCTATTCCATTTCATCGCTGCGCAAACTGGGCGTGAGCCTGCCGGTTCGCGGTGCGATCCTGCTGTTCTTTGCGTTTATGCCGATGTTCTCTAACTACGCGGCGTTGCTCACCAAAGACGTGCTCTTTGCCGACGCGTTCTTGGTGCTGCTGGTACAGACCGTCAAGCTCGTGGCATGTGGCTTGCCCCGTCGTGATGCCAATGTCGAGCGAGCGGGCGAGAAGGCCCCCGTGCTCTTTGCGCGCCACGACTGGCTGCTGCTCGCTCTGGGCGCCATGGGTTCCACGTTTCTGCGCAACGGCGGCCTGGTGTTTCCCCTGGCGGCATGCGTAATCGCGGCGGCGTTTTGCGTATGGGACGTGCATATGGCTCGTCGTGCAGCCAAGCAGACTGGTGCTGCGCCTTCGGGCGCCATCCCGCGTTTCCGTTGGGTTGGCGTTCTCGCGGTGCTCGCGCTCTGCCTTGCCTCTAATATGTACTTCACCAAGGTCTTTATGCCGGCGCACGACATCACGCCTGGTTCCAAGCGCGAAATCCTCTCGATTCCGTTCCAGCAGACGGCTCGTTTCGTCCAAAAGCACGACGGCCTCAACTCGGGCGTCAACCCCACGGTTAAGGAGGACGGCACCATCGTGGAGGCTCCTTGCGACGGTTCGGTGACCGACGAAGAGCGTGCCGTGATCGATCGCGTACTCAAGTACGAGAACCTGGGCCGCCGCTACAACCCCGACAAGTCCGATGCCGTCAAGAACTGCTTTAACGAGTACGCCTCGCAGGAGGACGTCGATGCCTATTTTGAGGTATGGGCCCAGATGTTCAAAAAGGATCCCGAGTGCTATATCTCGGCGCTCATCAATAACTACTACGGCTACTTTTATCCGAGTGCCCGCGATGCCTGGGTCTACAGCACGGCGCGTAGTGCCGAGATCATGGCGCGTCCCGACAACCTCAAGTACTTCGACTTCCATCCGGTTGACAGCAACGTGGTGCGCTGGTGCGACCACCTGATCAATTTGTACCGTGTGGCGGTGCAGCGTGTTCCCTTTATCTCGCTCACCATGAGCTCGGCCACCTATGTGTGGATCATGATCGCCGTGGTGGTCTACCTGCTGCGTCGTCATTCATGGCGTGCGCTGGCGATCTGGGTGCCGCTGTTGGGCGTGCTCGCCGTGTGCCTGATTGGCCCGTGCAACGGCTCGACTTACATGCGCTACCTGTATCCGGTCATCGCCTGCATGCCCTTCGCCATCGGCGCTACCGTCACCCGCAGCGACTTCCTCTGGTCCTAACTTGGTGCATTGGGGGCAGGTTTCTTTGCACCAAGGGGGCCATCATCACGACGCCTTCATTTTGGGGTTTATCTCGCAGGCCAGTAGGTATATCATAACGACGTTTGTTTATATTGCCCGAGCATCTGCGCTGGGCTTTAGGTCGAAACCGATAGGAGACACGTATGTCCGGACACTCTAAGTGGGCCACAACCAAGCATCGTAAGGGCGCGCAGGACGCCAAGCGTTCCGCCCTCTTCTCCAAGCTCAGCCGCAACATCACCGTTGC
>DBEZQF010000298.1:0-16169 GCA_048254795.1 Collinsella sp.
CTGTGCCTGCGTAAACTTTCCCATCCTTTGTGTGGAATCGCAGGTCAGGGGCTTAACTTTGGGCGCAGTATATTGCACTTTTTGCGGGTATCGTCTAACCTATGGAGCCGCGATTGGGCATTTTGTACGTTCTACGTGCTAAAATGCCAATTATTGAATCAGATATAACCCAACTTTTTGGAGGTACGAATGGCACTCCCTCAGCTTACCGATGAGCAGCGCAAGCAGGCTCTTGAGAAGGCTGCTGCCGCACGTCACGCCCGCGCTGAGCTTCGCGAGCAGATCAAGAAGGGCGAGAAGTCCCTCGAGTCCGTGCTCAACTCCGATGACCCCATCGCTTCCCGCATGAAGGTTTCCACCCTCATCGAGTCTCTCCCTGGTTATGGCAAGGCCAAGGCCGCCAAGATCATGGAGGAGCTCGGTATCTCCGCTACCCGTCGCGTCCAGGGCCTCGGCGTCCGTCAGCGCGAGCAGCTCCTCGAGCAGCTGACCAAATAAGTGAGCGCTCAGGATTCCAAGCTCTTTGTGATTTCTGGACCGTCAGGCGCAGGCAAGGGTACGCTCGTCACTCGTGTTCGCGAGCGTCGCTCTAACCTGGGCCTGACGGTTTCGGCTACCACGCGAGCCCCACGCAAAGGCGAGGTCGATGGCGTCAATTACTTTTTCCTGACGCGTGAGGAGTTCGACCGCCGCGTGGCAAACGGTGAGTTTGTTGAGTGGGCCGAGGTCCACGGTAACTGCTACGGCACGTTGGTGAGCGAGGTTCAGTCCAAGCTCGCCTCTGGTTCGTCTCTCATCTTGGAGATCGATGTCCAGGGTGCCCTGCAGGTGAAGGAGCGTTTCCCCGAGGCCGTGCTGATCTTTATCAAGCCGCCTTCGCTTGAGGTACTCCGCGAGCGTCTAGTCGGTCGCGGTACCGAGACGCCCGAGACGATTGAGCTGCGTATGGCAAACGCCGCCGATGAGCTTGCCCTTGCCGACCGCTACGACGACGTCGTGGTAAATGACGATCTCGACCGCGCGACCGATGAGCTCGTTCGCGTTCTCGATATGCATGAAAGGATCTGAGGTCCGTGTCCGTTGTAAAGCCTTGCATTGACGATCTTCTGGAGAAGACCGATCACAACCGCTTCCTGCTCGCTTCGCTTGCCTCCAAGCGCGCCTGCGACATCAATAGCATGCTGCGTGGCCAGCACAACCGCGTGCTTGCCGTCCAGGATGTCGATGACATCACCATCGGGCTTTCCGGTGCCGATACCATCTCGATGGCTATGGACGAGATTGTCGATGGCGACATCTCTTACGACGAGGCCCGTTACGAGAAGGCGCTCGGCCACAAGGTTGCTGAAGCCTAAATGGCAGCTCGCGTCTGTCTGGTCCACTATCACGAGGTTGGACTGAAGGGCAAGAACCGCGCACATTTTGAGCATATCCTCATGGATAACATCAAGGCGGCCTTGGCCGCCTTTTCCGTGAATGCCGTGTCTCGAATTTCCGGTTATATCCTCGTGACCTTTAACGAGCATCAGGCCGATGAGGCGGCGCGTGTCATTCGCACCGTTCCCGGCGTTGCTCGTGTGTCTTTGGCGTATCACACTAACCGCGACCCGCAGGAGTACTGTGCCGCCGCCGTCAAGGCGCTGCGCGAGTTTGGTCCTTTCGATTCGTTTAAGGTGCACGCCAAGCGCTCCAATACTGACTATGAGCTCACCTCGATTGATATCAATCGTCAGGTGGGCGAGGTGCTGTGCGAGGCCTTCCCCGATAAAAAGGTTCAAATGCACGACCCCGATGCCATGGTGCATGTACTTGTGGTTCAGGGTAGCGTTTATGTGTACGCGCGCTCCGAGCGCGGCGTGGGCGGTCTGCCGGTGGGTTCTGCCGGCAAGGTCGTGACGCTGCTGTCGTCGGGTATCGATTCTCCGGTGGCGACTTGGATGCTCGCGCGTCGCGGTGCGGTGTGCGTGCCGGTACATTTCTCCGGTCGTCCGCAGACGCCCGATACGAGCGAGTATTTGGTGCAGGACATCATCCGTGCGCTTGAGCCGGGTGTCCAGATCGGCCGCCTGTACGTTGTGCCGTTTGGCGACTGTCAGCGTGAGATTTCGGTCACCTGTCCCAGCAACCTGCGCGTGATCATGTATCGCCGCATTATGTATTCGGTTGCCGAGCGCATTGCACACATCGAGGGCGCCAAGGCCATCGTTACGGGTGAATCGCTTGGGCAGGTTGCCTCCCAAACGCTTGAGAACATCATGGCCGTCAACGAGGCCGTGAAGATCCCCGTGTTCCGTCCTCTCATCGGTTCGGACAAGCAGGAGATCATCGCGCGCGCCGAGGAGATCGGTACGTTCGATATCTCGACTGAGGCCGCTCCCGACTGCTGCACGCTGTTTATGCCGCGCCGTCCCGAGACGCACGCTAAACTCGATGCCGTGCATGAGGCCTGGGAGCTGTTCGATCACGAGGAGATGATCGAGCGCCTGCTCAAGCAGACCGAGTACATCGACTTCGAGAGCAACACGTATAAGGCCCCTAAGACCTTAAAACGTAAACATTCGGAGCTTGCTCCGCGTGAGATTTACCAAGATCACGAGTAAATTTGTGCATAGACCGACGATGCGCTTGCATCGTCGGTCTTTTGCTATCTGGGCATTTTGCGACTAAGTGCTCATTTGCTGACGTGTGCCTGAATAAATGGACAGATTTGTGCAAGGTTTTGGTTGGTTTTTGGTTTGACCGCTAAAACCGGTTTTGGAGCGTGGCTGTTGCAGGGCTCTTTTCCTGACACGATGTTGTTGGGAGGTTTTGCTATGGCGCAGCGCGAACAACACGAACGGGTCAAACGGATGGACCGCTTGGCGGACAAGCTGCTCGGTCATAAGGCAGTGGTGATGGCGATACTGGTTGTCATTGCGATGGCGAGCGGCTTGGCGATGGCGAACCTTGGCGGCGGTGCCAGCGGCGTGTCTTTTGAGCGGACTGATGGTTCGGGCTCGTTGGTGGAGCCGGGATCCGGCGATGCTTCGAGTGGAAAGACATCCGAAGGCTCTTCGCCTAAGGCGTCTGCTGCGGCAGAGGTCTATGTCGATGTTGATGGCGCCGTTGTGTCGCCCGGCGTATATCGTCTCAAGGACGGCGCGCGGGTGGCTCAGGCGATTGATGCCGCCGGCGGGCTGGCGCCCGAGGCAGACGTTACGGGGCTCAATCGGGCATCTAAGGTCACTGATGGACAAAAAATCCATGTTCCAACGGTAGGGGACCAGCAGGCGTCCATTGCGGAAGCCGGTGTTGATGGTGGGGTTTCCGCATCATCGGGCGCGGGTGGCGCAACAGGCCTAGTAAACATCAATACGGCAAGCGCAGAAGAGCTGCAGACGCTTTCGGGCATCGGCCCCTCTATGGCCCAGTCGATTATCGATGAGCGGACAAAGAACGGTGCTTTTTCTTCGGTTGACGATCTGATGCGTGTGTCGGGAATCGGCGAGAAGAAGCTTGCCAAAATCAAAGATTGCATCTGCGTATGAGTGCGACCGAGCGCGAGCACGTGATGCCTCCGCGGCCCCTGATGCCGTGGACGATGGCCCTGTGTGCCGGCATGTGCATGAGCTGCGTCTTGGTGCTCAACATGGTCGCTGATGCGCTGCTGAGGGAGCGGACTCCGGCGGTCGGGCCGCTATGGGCCATTCCCGTTGCGGCGGCGGTATTCGTTGTGCTGGCTCAATCTTGTGCGCGGCTTGCCCCTTGGAAGCGGTGGCTGTATGCCGCGTCCGTCGGTCTCGTGGCGGGAGCGGTCGTCTCGGTGTGGTGGGCTGTGGGCACGCTGAGTGCCTCGAAGGCGCTCGATGGTCGAGCGGCAAGCAGCCTCGAGTTTGTCGTGCAGGGTGATCCATCCATAAACGACGACGTGTATTCCTATACCTGCGAGGCACGCGCGGACGGTAAGAACCTGGCAACGGTTCGCCTATCGTTTGACCGTGAGCTCAAGGTCGGGGCGCACGTGCGTGTTATCGGTCGCGTTTCGCGTTTTGAGAACGATGCGTATGGACGATCGCGCGTGCTCCGAGGCGAGGTGCGCAAGGTTCAAGCCGTTCGGATTGTGCCGGTCGATGAGGGCTCTCCGGGGCCGCTGCTTCGGCTGCGAAATGGGCTGCTTGCGTCCATCGCGGCTGCGACCGACCCGGCGCGTGCGCTCATAGCCGGTGTCGTCTGCGGTCGTTCGGCCGAGCTGCGCGCCCAGCCGGCGGGCGACTGGTTTTCGGTGACGGGAACGGCGCATCTTATCGCCGTCTCGGGCAGCCATTTGGCTATCGTGGGGTTTGTAATCGAGGGTTTATTGCAAAAGACTCGGTGCTCACGTGGTCTTCAGCGGGAGATACTGGCGATAACGCTTGTGGGCTACGCTGCCTTTACGGGCGCGTCTCCCTCGGCCGTGCGCGCGTGCTGCATGGTATTCGCGACGCTTGTCGTAAACGGCGCGGGGCGTCGCCGGCACGGCCTTTCGGCACTCTTTGTTACCATGTCCATCTTTGTTCTACTGCGGCCGACGGTGCTGTTCGAGATGGGCTTTCAGCTTTCATGTGCCAGCGTCTTAGCCATTCTGTGCTTTTGCCCCTATGCGACCTACGCTTTGGGCGAGCTGGGTGTGCCATCGGGCGTTGCCAGCATGCTTTCCGTCACGCTGTGCTCGCAACTGGCGACACTTCCCATTACCATTCCTGCCTTCGGTACGTTCTCGCTCATTGCTCCGCTGGCAAATGCGGTCATCGGTCCGGTGGTGAGCGTACTGCTTGCCGTGTCGATCGTGCTGGTTCCCTTTTCGCTCGTGGCACCGTTGCGGACTTGGGCGCTCGTTGTGCCCATGATTGCCTCCCGTTGCGCGCTGTTCTTCGAGCAGCTGTTTGCCGCCGTGCCGGGTGCATCCGTGAGCGTGCCGCCCGATAGCATGTGGATTTACCTAGTGCCGTGTTTGCTGGCGGTTCTGCTGGTCTGGTGGCCGCGTCCCCGTGCACGTCCTATGGCGGTGGGGCTTGCATGCCTGGTGCTCTTGGCTGCGATTCCGTACGCCTACTGGGATCGATTCGCTCCGCCTTCGGTGACGGTGCTCGATGTGGGCCAGGCCGATGCGATTCTTATCCGCCAGGGCGGCGCAGTAGCACTCGTCGACTGCGGGCTCGACGAGCGCGTGGTGGCGGCGTTGGTTCGCAATAACGTGCACCATATCGATGCCGTCTTTGTGACGCATTGGGATGAGGATCACTGGGGTGGTCTGCCTGCCGTGCTCGAACAGTTTTCGGTTGGAACGATTGCCGTGGCGGCGGATGCGCTGGAGGATGCTCCTGCCGGGGTATTGAACCGACCAGGCGTGGAGTATCGGCAGGTGCGCCGTGGGGATACGGTCGATATCGGCTTATTTTGCGCCCGCGTGATGTGGCCATTCGAGTCCGTTGATGGCGAGGGAAATGAGGACTCGCTTGTCCTGCTGCTCTCATATGTTCAGGAAGGCAAGGGCCTGCGCATACTCCTCACCGGCGATGCCGAGCTCGACCAAGAACGGGAATTCGTGCATGAGGTGGGGGATATCGATGTGCTTAAACTTGGGCATCACGGCTCCAAGGTTTCAGTCGATGGTGAGTTGCTGGACGTCTTGAAGCCCGAGCTTTCCCTTGCGAGCGCGGGCGAAGGGAATCGATACGGCCATCCGTCCGATGCCTGCATCGATGCCGTTAAGGAAGCGGGCGGCGTGTTCACGTGCACCATCGAACACGGCGACATTACCGTCACGCCGACTGCGAATGGCTTTGCGATGCGATGCCAGCGATCGTGACGACGTCGTTGGCGTGTGGTGGGCCCCTGGGCTAGAATGGCACGGAACGAATACGAAGGCCTGCGGGAGGGGAGCGCAATGTCCGAAACCGGTCTGCTGCCGGCATATCTGATTGTCGGTACCGACGGAGTCAAGCGCGATCACGCCGTCTCGCGTATGAAAGCGCGTCTGGAAAAGTCGGGTATGGTCGAGTTCAACCTCGACGAGCGCGACATGACCAAGGACCCCGATATCGAGTCCATTATCGGATCGCTTAACACCTTTCCGATGGGCAGCGAGTTTCGCCTGGTAATCCTTTACGGCTGCTCAAAGCTCGCCAAGGCGGTCTCGGAGCCGCTCGTTGAGTATCTGGCGAGTCCCAGCCCCACAACGGTCTGCCTCATCATCGCCGACTCGCTTGCCAAGAACACGCGCCTGTATAAGGCGATCGCCAAGATCGACAAGAAGGCCGTGATCGATTGCTCCGGCACCAAGCGCTGGGAACTACCGCGCCGCGTGCAACAGATGGCGACGCAGCACGGCAAATCGATTTCGACGGCGGCCGCCGAGGAACTCGTCTCGCGTTCGGGTGAAAACACTCGCATGCTCGATAACGACTTGGCTAAGCTTGCCCAGATGGTCGAGGCGCCCCAGATTGAGCTTGCCGACGTTGAGCGCTGGATTGTACGTACGGCCGAGGTTCAACCCTGGGATTTTCTCAATGCGGTCTCGGCCCGTGACATGCGACGCTCGCTCGAGCTCTTCAATCTACTGCCCGCCAAGAGCTACGTGTGGACTTACACATTGCTGTGCGGCCGCATCCGCGAGCTAATCGTCGCCAAGGCGCTCGATGCGCGCGGACAGGGTCGTGAGCTGGCCGCAACGCTCAAGCTCCAGTCCTGGCAGGTCAAAAATCATCTGACCTGGGCACGCCGCTTTTCGATGGCGGAGCTCGTCGCTGCGCTCGAGGGCGCGGTCGATGTGGAGCTCGCGCTCAAGGGTTCGGCCGATTCTCAGACCGCGCTTTTGCTCTGGATTACGAACATCTTGAGAAAATCGTGATGATACCTGCCTATTTGACAAATTCGTTCTATCCCTTTGAGGGGGAGCGTGCTATAGTAGGCGCTTGCATGACCTCACCGTGTCTCAGAGGTGTCATACATTTTTTGCAAGGAACTCGAAAGGAACTCCAGAAGTGGCAAACATCAAGTCTCAGAAGAAGCGTATCCGCACCAATGAGGCAGCTCGCATGCGTAACAAGGCTGTCAAGTCCGAGCTCAAGACGCTGACCAAGCACGTCCAGTCCGCCGTCGCCGAGGGCGACGCCGAGAAGGCCCAGACTGCCCTCAAGACCGTCACCAAGCGTCTCGACATGGCTGCCGCCAAGCATGTTATCCACAAGAACCAGGCTTCCAACCGCAAGTCCGGTCTTGCCAAGCTCGTGAACAGCATCAACGCCTAAGTTGTAAATTTCACACCACACAGATTACGCGCATAAATGGAGCCTGTTTTATGGAACAGGCTCCATTTTTTGTACCGCTCGGGTAAGATAGTCCGCATGAATACTTCAATTGACATTTCCCACATCCGCAACTTCTCAATCGTTGCGCACATCGACCATGGCAAGTCCACGATCAGCGATCGCATCCTCGAGCTCACCCATACCGTCGACGAACGCGACATGGAGTCGCAGCTGCTCGACACCATGGATATCGAGCGCGAGCGCGGCATCACGATCAAGTCCAATGCCGTTCGCGTGTCCTATGACGCCGACGATGGCGAGACGTATCAGTTCAATCTGATCGATACGCCGGGCCACGTGGACTTTACCTATGAGGTCTCGCGCTCGCTGGCAGCCTGTGAGGGCGCGGTGCTCGTTGTCGACGCCACGCAGGGCGTCGAGGCGCAGACCGTCTCCAACGCGACGCTCGCCATGAACGCCAATCTGGACATTGTGCCGGCCATCAACAAGATCGACCTGCCCTCGGCTCATCCCGACGAGGTTAAGACCGAGATCGAGGATGACCTGGCGATCCCTGCCGATGATGCCGTGTGTGTCTCGGGCAAGACCGGCGAGGGCATCCACGATCTGCTGGAGTCCATTGTCTTTCTGATCTCTCCGCCCAAGGGCGATGCGAATGCGCCGCTCAAGGCACTCATTCTGGATTCATACTTCGACGAGTATCGTGGCGTCGTCGCCACGGTGCGCATCTTTGACGGCTCCATCAAAAAGGGCGATACCTTGCGCATGATGCAGGCAAAGGGCGACTTTTTGGTCGATGGCGTGGGCGTCAAGCGTCCCGCCGAGACGCCGGTCGACGCGCTGACGGTCGGCGAGGTCGGATACGTGGTCACGGGCCTGAAGGACCCCGAGGCCGTTCGCGTGGGCGACACCCTTACCTGGGCGTCGAACCCCTGCCCCGAGCCGCTTCCCGGCTACCGCGAGGCCAAGCCCATGGTCTATACGGGCCTGTTCCCGATCGATAACAAGGACTACGAGAACCTGCGTGACGCGCTCGATAAGCTGCACGTCAACGACCCGTCGTTGGTGTGGGAGCCCGAGACTTCGGTGGCGCTCGGCTTTGGTTTCCGCGTTGGCTTCTTGGGCCTGCTGCATATGGAGGTCGTCAAGGAGCGCCTGGAGCGCGAGTTCAACCTGGACCTGATTGCCACGAGCCCTTCGGTGGACTATCACGTCTACAAGACCGACGGCGAGATGATTGATGTTCGCAGCCCGCAGGATCTGCCCGAGGCTACGCGCATCGAGCGCATCGAGGAGCCCTACCTCAAGGCCAAGATTATCTGTCCGCCCGAGTATACGGGTGCCGTCATGCAGCTCGCTATCGAGCATCGCGGCATTACAACCGACATGATCCATCTCACGAGCAAATCGGTCGAGATGCGTTTCGACATGCCGCTTGCCGAGCTCATTCTGGACTTTTTTGACCAGCTCAAGAGCCGCACCAAGGGTTACGCCTCGCTCGACTACGAGTTCAACGAATATCGCCCCTCCGAGCTCGTCAAGCTCGACATCCTGCTTTCGGGCGACGAGGTGGACGCGCTGTCGTTTATCGTGCACAAGGATAAGGCTTATGGCCTGGCCCGCGGTCTGTGCGACAAGCTCAAGGAAATCATTCCGCGCCAGCTGTTCGAGGTGCCTATCCAGGGCGCCATCGGCAACAAGATCATTGCCCGCTCTACCGTCAAAGCGCGCCGCAAGGACGTGCTGGCCAAGTGTTATGGCGGCGATATCTCGCGAAAGCGCAAACTGCTCGAGAAGCAGAAAGAGGGCAAAAAGCGCATGAAGGCCATCGGCTCGGTCGAGGTTCCGCAGGAGGCCTTTATGGCGATTCTCAAGGTGGACGAGTAGGTCCATGGCACTTTCTGAATACAGCAAGCGGTTGCTTGGCGCCTATGCCGAGCAGCCGTTCCTTATGGCTCCCATGGCGGGCGTGACCGATCCCGCCTATCGCATCATGTGCCGCCGTCGCGGTGCCCATCTTGCCTATAGCGAGATGGTGAGCGTGGCGGGCCTTGCCTATGCCAGCAATAAGACGTGGCGCCTGGTACTGCCGGCCGATGAGGAGCAGCAGATCTGCGTGCAGCTCTTTGGCTCCAAGCCCGATCAGTTTGCGAGCGCTGTTGCTGCCGTCGAGGAGCGTGTGGGCGATCGCCTGTCGCTGATCGATATCAACATGGCCTGCCCGGCTCGCAAGGTCGTCACCAAGGGCGAGGGCTCGGCGCTTATGCGCACTCCCGATCTGGCCGAGCAGATCGTCGAGGCGGCGGTGGGCGCGGCGCATGTGCCCGTGACCGTAAAAATCCGTAAGGGCTTTTACGCCGAAGACCGCAACGCCGCGACGTTTGCCCAGATGCTTGAGGGAGCAGGGGCCGCCGCGGTGGCGGTACATGGTCGCTGCGCCACGCAGCTCTATACGGGCCAGGCCGATTGGTCGGTCGTCGATGAGGTGGCCGACGCCGTCGAGATTCCCGTTATCGGTTCGGGCGATGTGTTCTCGGCAGAGGACGCTGCTGAGCATCTGCAAAGCTCGGGTGCCAGCGCGGTGTTTATCGCGCGCGGCATCTACGGCAATCCATGGGTGTTCGGCGATGCCCGAGCCCTTGCACTCGATGGCACGCCGGTTCCTTCTCGCTCCTCGGTTGAGCGCCTGGATGCCCTGCGCGAGCACCTGACGCTCACGCACGAGCTGTTGCCGCTCATGTCGCGTGCCCGCACGTACGCAAGCTGGTATCTAAAGGGCATGCCCCATGCTGCCGCCTGGCGCGCTCAGGTGGTGCGTTGCTCCACATACGAGGAGTTCATGGCACTGGTCGATGATATCGAGCACGATGTGGTGGCCTGTGAGGCCGCACTTGCCGCCGGCGAGTCGGTGCCCGCTCATCCGTTGGAGGCCTAACGGTGGCCGTTACCGCGCTGTACGTGCATGTGCCGTTTTGCGCCCAAAAATGCCGGTACTGTGACTTTGACTCACGCAGTTTTGCTCCGTGCAACATGAGCGTTGCGCTCGATACCTATTTTGAGCAGTTGTATGCGCGCCTCGATGCTTTTGGCGACGCAGGCGCGCTTGCACAGATCCGCACCGTCTATGTTGGCGGCGGCACGCCGTCGCTGGCGGGGGAGCGTTTGGTAGAATTTGCCCGGCGTATCTCTGCGTGGTGCAAGCCTGTTGAGTTTACCTGCGAGGCCAATCCCGAATCGCTGACCGCAGAGCTTGCCACTGCGCTTGCCGGGGTGGGTGTCACGCGCGTCTCTCTGGGCGTGCAAACGCTCGATAACGCCGAACTTACCGCCATCGGCCGCATTCACGATGCCGATCGGGCGCTCGCTGCCATCACGACGGTCAAGGACGCTGGGCTTGTCGTGTCGTGCGACCTGATGTGCGGCCTTCCCGGGCAGACCGACCTAAGCTGGCAGCGCACACTCGATGGCGTGTTGGCGGCGGCGCCGCATCATGTGTCGGTGTACCCGCTCACGCTCGAGGAGGGCACGCCGCTCTATCGCGTGGCGTGTCGCGACGAGTCGCTCGAGCCCGACGAGGATTTTCAGGCTGCATGCATGGATGCGGCGCGTGAGCGCCTGAGTGCGGCCGGCTATCACCCGTATGAGGTGGCAAGCTACGCGCTCGACGGCCATGAGTGCGCCCACAACATTGCCTATTGGACCGGACAGGGCTATCTGGGTTTGGGCCGCTCTGCCGCCGGTATGCTCGACGCCGAGGATTTCGATCGCTTGGCCGGGCTGTTTCCCGACGTGCTTGCTCGCGGCGATGCGTATCGCGTGCGCTTGGTGCAACGCGACGATGCCGCGACGACGTTTGATGCCGAGTATCTGTCGCAGCGCGAGGCGGCGGCCGAGGATTTGATGCTTGCCTGTCGCATGACGCGTGGCATTGGGCCCGATCTGTTGGTTCGCTCGGCAAGCGTGATCGCTGCAGATGAGTTGGCGGCGGCCTGCGACCGTGCGGTCGAGTTGGGCCTTGCCACCTGGGTGCCCGATCATATTGAAGGACATGCGGGGCGCGTCACCTCGAAAGACGTTATCGCAGGTCGCGTCCGTGCTCGTTTAGCGCCCACTCACTTGGGCTGGCTCGATGGAAATGTGCTGTTCGAGCTGTTTTGGGGTCTAGCCTAGGCCGCTCGGGTAGAATTACCGCAATATATACGCTGCTGTGAGCAGGAGGTTGCCGCGCATGGCGACGATGAACGAAAAAGATTACTACGAGATTTTGGGTGTCTCCAAGGACGCCACCTCGCGTGATATACAGAAAGCCTTCCAGCAAAAGGCCCGCAAGCTCCATCCGGACGTCAACAAAGAACCGGATGCCGAGGAAAAGTTCAAAGAGGTTTCCGAGGCCTATGCTGTGCTTTCGGACGAGCAGAAGCGTGCGCGCTACGACGCCATGCGCTCGGGCAATCCCTTTGCCGGCGCTCCCACGGCTTCGCCCTATGGCGGCGGTTACGCCGGCAGCGCGGGCTACGGCAATCCCTTTGAGGGCGGCTTTCCCTTTGGTGGCGCCTGGGGTCAGCCGCGTCGCGGGCAGGCTGCCTATAATCCCGAGAACGGCGCCAACGTGGTCGTCGATATTAAGCTCGACGCCAAGGAGGCCAAGGGCGGTGCCCGCAAGACCGTCCGCTATACGCGCTTCGATACCTGTGGTCACTGCGGCGGTTCGGGCTCTGTTTCGTCCGAGCATGCACATACCTGTCCGAGCTGCGGCGGTCGCGGCCACATCGATGTCGACCTGTCCTTTCTGTTTGGTGCCGGCACGTTCCAGTCTGTCTGCCCTGAGTGCGGTGGCTCCGGTAAGGTCGTCGCCGACCCCTGTCCCGATTGCGGCGGCAGCGGGCGAACCCGTGTGACCTCCGAGCAGACGATTGAGTTTCCCGCCGGCACGCACGATGGCGACGAGGTCCGTATTGGCGGCATGGGTCACGCCGGCACCAACGGCGCCTCTGGCGGTGATCTGGTCGGTCGGGCCCATGTTGAGGCCGAGCGCCTGGAAGGCAAGGCCCGTACCGGTTTTTACCTGATGGGCATCGTGGCGCCGTTTTTGGTGCTATCGGCCATCTCGGGCGTGTTCTCGGCCTTTGCCGTGATGTGCTTTATTCCGTTTGCCATGGGCCTGTTCATGGTGCTCTCGGACGGCGTGCTGCACCGCAGCCTGCTGTGGTGGAAGCGCGGCGCGATGCAGTTTGCCAACGGTTTTGCCAACGGATTTATGTTTGCGCTCGTGTCGGTTTGGTTTGCGAGCTGCTCGCAACGTGCCATGCTTTCGCCCTACGCAATGCAATAACATCAAACCCTCTGTTTGCGGCCGGCCCAGCTTGGGTATAGGACGCACTGTGACAATAATGAAAGTCGGAAGGATTCGGTCGTGTCGGAAAATAGGGATTACTACGAGGTGCTTGGCGTCGACAAGGATGCCGACGCGCGGACGATTAAGCGCGCGTTTCTAAAGAAGGCCCGTACCGTACACCCGGACGTTTCGGACGACCCCGAGGCCGAGGCTAAGTTCAAAGAGCTCAACGAGGCATATTCCGTTCTTTCCGATGAGCAGAAGCGTGCTAACTACGACCGTTACGGCACTGCCGACGGCCCCGGTGGCTCCGGCTACGTCGATATCAACGATATCTTTGGTGGCATGGGCATGGACGACTTGTTCTCGTCGTTCTTTGGCGGCGGTGCCGGCGGTGGCGCCCGCAGCCGTCGTGAGCGTCGTCGCGGACGTGATATGGCCATCTCGCTTTCGGTGACGCTCGAGGAGGCGGCGCTCGGCTGCAAAAAGACGATCAGCTATGACCGCCTTGCTCCCTGCGAGGATTGCAACGGTACGGGCAAGGCTGACGGTGCGACCGAAAAACAGTGCAGCCGCTGCCACGGCACGGGCTATGTCACCACGGTCCAGCGCTCTTTTTTGGGCCAGGTCCAGTCCTCTTCGCCTTGCCCCGACTGCCACGGCGAGGGCACGGTCATCGATCATCCCTGCGAGACCTGTGACGGCCAGGGCCGCACGCCTTCGCATGAAAAGATCGACATCGATATTCCCGCCGGCGTTTCGACCGGTCGCCAGCTGCGTGTGAGCGGCTTTGGCGAGGCCGGCCTTCGCGGCGAGCCTTCGGGCGACCTGATTGTCAACGTGCGCGTTGCCGACCATGAGCGCTTTAAGCGCAACGGTGACGACCTGTACCTGGTGAGCGATATCTCGATTGCGCAGGCTGCGCTCGGCTGCGAGATCGAGGTCGAGGGCATTATGCCCGACGAGGTCGTTAAGGTGACGGTTCCCGCCGGTGCCCAGTACGGCGACACCGTGAGCGTCAATAATTACGGCATGCCGCGCATTGGTGGTGGCGGTTCGCGTGGCCGCCTGATCGTGCAACTGCGCGTGGTCGTTCCCACCAATCTTTCCAATAAGCAGCGCGAGCTGCTCCGTGCTTTTGCCGATGAGATGGGCGATGACGTCGCTTCCGGTAAGAAGTCGGTGACCGACCGTATCAAGAGTGCCCTCGACGATATCCTCGATTAAGGAGCCCGCGTGCTCGCACCCCATATTTCCGTCGTCAACCTCGGATGCCGTGTCAATCGGGTTGAGTCTGACCGTATCACTGCCGATCTTATGCGCCTGGGCTTTGCTATGGTGGAGCCCCAGGATGCCGATCTGATCGTCATTAACACCTGTGCTGTTACGGGCGAGGCCGAGGCCAAGACCCGTAAGGCCGTTCGCCATGCACTGGCCCATCAAAATGAGCCCTATGTGGTCGTGACCGGATGCGTGGTCAATTTGCATCCCGAGGAGCTGCTGGAGCTTTCGGATCGCGTGATCGCCGAGCCGTCCAAGATCGATGTCGCCGAACGTGTCTGCGAGCTGCTGGGCGTTGAGTCCGATAGCGTCCCCGCCTGCAGCGATGGCGAGGTGGTCGATGCGCTCGGTCGCTCTCGCCTGGGCGTGAAGATTCAGGACGGCTGCAACCATCGCTGCACCTATTGCATTGTGTGGAAGGCACGCGGCCCCGAGCGCTCCGTGCCCGTCGAGTCCGTGCTCGAGCAAGTTCGTGAGGCCCAGGAGGCCGGCGTGCCCGAGGTGGTGCTGACCGGTGTGAACCTGGGTGCCTACGATGGCAAGAGCGCGACCGACGAGCATGTCGAAATCGATGAGCTGCTTGAGGCCATCATGGAGCGCACGTCTATTCCGCATGTGCGCATTTCCTCGGTCGAGCCCATGGATATCTCTGAGCGCCTGCTTAAGGTGATGGCGCGCTATCCGCAGCGTATCGCCCCGTTTTTGCACCTGCCCGTGCAGTCCGGCTGCACGGCGACCCTGCATCGCATGGGCCGCCCCTATAGCGCCGAGACCTTTGAGGACACGGTGCGTATGATTCGCGCCAACTTGCCCCAGGCGTCTCTTTCGTGCGATGTCATCGTCGGTTTTCCTGGTGAGACGGACGAGGAGTTCGAGGAGTCGCTGGCGCTGTGCCGTCGTGTGGGTTTCTCGCGTATGCACGTGTTCCGCTATAGCAAGCGTCCCGGTACCCTTGCTGCCGATATGCCCGACCAGGTGCCGCCCGAGGTTATGGCCGAGCGCAGCCGTCGTATGCGAGCCGCGGCGCAGGAACTCGCCATTGCCGACGCTCGTCGTCGCGTGGGCACCGTCGAGCGTGCCGTCCTCGAGTACGGCGACAACCTGACGCTCGGTTCGTTCCATCATGCCCGTCTTGACGATACCTGTGGACTTACAGCCCCGTGCCTGCTCGATGTTGCTATCATCGGAGTCGATGATTCCGGCTTGGTCCATGCGCGCAGGGAGGTTCATGGAAGCCTCGAAGATTAGACTTACCGTTCCCGAGGGAATTGATCCCTCGTGCGTTTTGGGCGCCGGCGACGGCGTCCTTCGTGCGCTCGAGAGCTTGGTTCGCGCCCATGTGGTCGCCCGTGGCGATAGCATCGCCGTGAGCGGTGACCCGGATGAGGTCGAACTCGTGGCGCGTTTTTTCGAACATGCTTTTCGCGAGGCGGCCGCCGGGCGCACGCTGTCTGCCGACGATGTCTCTCGCTGCCTGGCCGTCTTGCGCGACGGTGAGCACGAGGCTACGTCGCTTCGCGATGACGTGCTGCTTTCGTATCGCGGCCGCGTCATTCGTCCCAAGACGCTCGGGCAAAAGCGCTACGTGGATGCCATTCGCTCGCATACCATCACCTTTGGCTTGGGTCCAGCCGGTACCGGTAAGACCTATCTGGCCATGGCGCTCGCCGTTGCCGCGCTCAAGCGTCACGAGGTGGGCCGTTTGATCTTGACGCGTCCGGTTGTCGAGGCGGGGGAGAATCTGGGCTTTTTGCCCGGTACCCTTGAGGAAAAGATCGACCCCTACATGCGTCCGCTCTACGACGCCCTTTTTGACATGATGGATCGCGAGCGCACCGATGAGCTTATGGAGCGTGGCGTGATCGAGATCGCCCCGCTTGCCTACATGCGCGGCCGCACGCTGAGTGATGCCTTCGTGGTGCTCGACGAGGCGCAAAATACCACGCCCGAGCAGATGAAGATGTTCCTGACACGCCTTGGGTTCAACTCCAAGTTCGTGATTACCGGCGACCTGAGCCAGCGCGACCTGGTGGGTCGTCGTGGCGGTCTTGCTGACGTTGAGCAGATTTTGGGCCGTGTCGACGATGTCGCATTTTCTCACCTCGAGCGTGCCGACGTGGTGCGCCATGCCCTGGTGGGTCGTATCGTCGAGGCATATGAAGCTTATGATGACGTGCGCGAGCAGCGCCCGCGCGACCGAAAGGAGTCCCGTTGAGTGTATTGATCAGCAACGATGCCGAGCTCGATACGCTGCTCGACGCGCA
>DBEZQF010000299.1:0-1777 GCA_048254795.1 Collinsella sp.
TCGGGAATACCGCCAATGCCAAAGGTCTCAAGAATTACAGCATCGTAGCTATCGGCTAGGGCGTCCAGGATACCCGGGTTCACGCCGGGCGTCAGCTTAAGGACAAATACGCGCGGATCGATACTGTCGTAGAAACGCACCGGGCTCTCATTCTGATGAGTGCCGTGAAGCCCGTTGCGCACAATGCGGTCGTTGCGGATGTAGGCAATGGGCGGATAGTTGACGCTAATGAACGCGTTAAAGCTCATGGTGCGCTGCTTGCGGGCGCGCGTGCCAGCAATGGCGACGCCGCCAAACACGATCGAGACGTCGTGCGAATGCTCGTCGAGTGCATAGAGCAGACTCTGGTACAGGTTGAGCTTGGCATCGGTAAAGGGGTTGCCCATGGGCTTTTGCGAGCCGGTGAGCACGATGGGCTTGGGGCTGTCCTGAATCAGATAGGAAAGCGCTGCCGCGGTGTAGCTCATGGTGTCGGTGCCGTGCAGAATCACGAAGCCGTCGTGGTCGGCGTAGCCCTCGACGATGACGTCGCGGATGCGCATCCAGTCGCTTGGGCGCATATTGGTGCTGTCGATGTTCATGGGCTGCACCACGTCGAGCTCGCAGAGGCCCGAGATCTCGGGGACGCTCTGGGCGAGCTCCTCACCGGTCAGGGCGGGGGAGAGGCCGTTGCCGTCCTCGGTCGATGCGATGGTGCCGCCCGTGGCGATGAGAAGGATGCGCTTCATGCTGGTATTCCTATCGTATTTGCCGCCGCAGAGGCGGAGTCGTTCGGCAGTATTGTGGCACAGAGCGTTCAATGTTCAAACGTATTACATCATCTGTAACGTCTGGTAACACTTCAATTGCCGTCAAATAGGGGCCCAGGTCGTGCGTTTGCCGTGCGCTGATGGCTGCGAGGGACGAGAAACCCCATATAACGTGTACACTATGAAAGTTATTCTCGTTTATTCGCGCGGGTGGGCACCGGCTCCCCGCCAACAAGAGGGGGAACCATGGATCAAAAGGCTTCCGCAAAGGTCCTCGTACTCGACTTTGGTGCGCAGTACGGTCAGCTCATTGCCCGTCGCGTCCGCGACCTCAACGTGTATTCCGAGATCGTCCCCTGCGACATCTCGGCCGACGAGATTCGCGAGATGAACGCCTCTGCGCTCATCCTTTCCGGCGGCCCGGCCTCTGTGTATGCCGAGGACGCTCCGTCTATCGACCCCGCCATCTTTGACCTGGGCCTTCCCGTTCTGGGCTTTTGCTACGGCCATCAGATCACGGCCGTGACGCTCGGCGGCAAGGTCGGCCACTCCGAGGTGGGCGAGTACGGCCGCGCCACCATCACGCGCACGGCAGGCGCCAAGCTCTTTAACTCCACGCCCATGGAGCAGACCGTGTGGATGAGCCACCGCGACGCCGTTTCCGAGGTGCCCGAGGGCTTTACCGTTACCGCCAGCACCGACGTGTGCCCGGTTGCTGCCATGGAGTGCGTCGAGCGCAAGATCTTCACCACGCAGTTCCACCCCGAGGTCAAGCACTCCGAGTACGGTCAGCAGCTGCTGAGCAACTTCCTGTTTGAGATCTGCGGCCTGGAGCCCAACTGGAGCATGGACAACCTGGTCGAGACCATGACGGCCGAGTTCCGCGAGAAGGTCGGCGACGACCGCGTGATTCTGGCCCTGTCCGGTGGCGTCGACTCCTCCGTCGTGGCTGCGCTGGGCGCTCGCGCCGTGGGCAAGCAGATGACCTGCGTGTTCATCAACCACGGCCTGCTGCGCAAGGGCGAGCC
>DBEZQF010000300.1:0-2252 GCA_048254795.1 Collinsella sp.
CTATCGAGCGCCACAACGACCTGATAGAGTAGACGTAAGTATTCGACGTGCAGCCACAATCGGGGGCAATTCGACCTGAGCGCGACCGCACCGTCACGTCATACGCCGGGAGTCGCCCCATGCACGCAACTGATTTTGGCCGCACGCTCATCATCGCCAACCCAGCCGCCCAGTCGGGTGCGGCGCACGAAGTTGCCGAGCGCCTGCAACGCTTTTTGGACATGACTGCACGCGCATCCCAGTTTGACTTGGTGCTAACCGAGCGCATGGGACACGCCAAGGAGCTGGCCGCACAGGCCCAGGGCTATCGCACCGTTATCGCCCTTGGCGGCGACGGCGTGATTCACGAGGTCGTCAACGGGCTTATGACGCAAGAGGAGGACACCCGCCCCGCTCTTGCCATCCTACCCGTGGGCTCTGGCAACGATTTTGCCCAAACGCTCGGCATCGACGATTTCTCCGGTAAGGATTTTGGCGCGCTGCTCACCTGCGAGCTGCAGCGTCAGGACATCGGGCGCATTCGCTCGTGGAGCCCTGCGAGCGGCAGCGGCGAGGCTACCGTTGAGTACTACGACCAGACGCTCTCGGTCGGCATCGATGCCGCCATCGGCCTGGGCACCACCGAGCTGCGCAAAAAGACGGGCCTCGCCGGCGCTCCGCTCTACACCCTATCGGGACTTGAGCAGTTTGGCCTGCGCTATCGCAACTACCCCATGACCATCAGCTTTGATGGCGCGCCCGCCGAGCGCGTGCGGGCGATCATCATGGCAATTCAGCTGGGTCCTACCTATGGCTCGGGCTATCGCATCTGCCCCGATGCCGACCCCTGCGACGGCGTACTC
Organism: Collinsella sp.; assembly: GCA_048254795.1. GTDB lineage: Bacteria > Actinomycetota > Coriobacteriia > Coriobacteriales > Coriobacteriaceae > Collinsella. The sequence goes on from DBEZQF010000300.1 coordinate 843, forward strand.
GACGTCTGCTACGCCTGCGGCCCCGTTCCGCGTGCGGTTGCCCTGCCTATGTTTCTTTCGGCCAAGGACGGCCACCATACCAAGTTGCCGCCGGTTCGCATGCGCCGCTGCCGCCATGTCGAGCTCACCTTTGAGGAGCCCGACTACCCCATCCAGGCCGACGGCGAGCCCGTTGTCGCCTCGCGCATCGAGGTCGACATCCTTGCCGGCGTCCTCCACGTCTGGCATCCCACCCGCTAACCCCACCTAAGTTGCGGTGAAATAGGGACTGTTTATGCATCTAAAGCCGCAAAACAGTCCCTATTTCACCGCAACTTATTGATAAGATCATTCCTCCCCGCCCAGCTTGCGACGGTTGGCCTTTTTAATGGCGTTGAAGTGCTTGTCGTTGAGCCTGCGCTGGCGAGAGCGCTGAGGCACCTTGGTCTTTACGCGTCGACGCGGTGGACGCCCGCGACGCTCAAGCTCAGCGCGCAGCTTACGCAGACAGCTCGCGCGATTCTGAAACTGGCTGCGGCTCTCACGCGCCGTCACGACAATCCCCGTGGGCCCATGTTTCATGCGCACCGCAGAGTCCGTCGTGTTCACGCCCTGCCCGCCCGGACCTGTCGCGCGAAACACCTGTACCTCGCAATCGTGCGCCAGCTCCTCGACCGACATCTCGGCATAGCGCGCATACTCACGCCATCCCATCTTGTTCTCATCCATATCAACACCTCCCCTCATAAAAAATGTGACAAAGGGAAAGTCCCTTTGTCACATCGCATACCAATCGCTTGTGTTGCGCGCTTAGGCGAAGGTGATCTCGCCGTTCTCGCAGTCCATATCGGCGATACGGGCCAGGCTCTCAACGCGGAAGCCGCGCTGACGGAGCTTATCGCCGCCGCCCTGGAAGCCCTTCTCCACGGCAATACCGATGCCGGCAACCTCGGCGCCCGCAGCCTCGCAGATCTTGATGAGACCCTCAAGCGCACAGCCGTTAGCCAAGAAGTCGTCGATGATCAGAACCTTGTCGCCCTCGGACAGGAAGCGCTTACCTACAATGACCGGGTACTCCTTCTGCTTGGTGAAGGAGTAGATGGTCGTGGCATACTGCTCGCCATCGAGGTTGATGGACTGTGCCTTCTTGGCAAAGACCACCGGCACGCCACCAAAATGCTGGGCCGCAATGCAAGCCATGCCAATGCCCGAAGCCTCGATCGTCAGGATCTTGTTGATCTCGACACCCTCGAACAGACGGGCCCACTCGGCACCCATATGGTCGAACAGCTCAACGTCGCACTGGTGGTTGAGGAAGGCATCAACCTTAAGGACGTTACCGGCCTTTACGATGCCGTCATGGCGAATACGATCCTCAAGCTCCTGCATGGCGCAACCCCTTCTCGCGGCAACGATACCGCGCGATTAATA
>DBEZQF010000301.1:0-4151 GCA_048254795.1 Collinsella sp.
CTTACTCTTCTAGAGGTGCCGTACCACCTTGGCCGGCACGTAGTTGAACAAACGTATTCGAGTATACACGCGCGGGTTTCTGCTGCAAGAACAATTTTTTACGCAGACAAAAAGACAAAACCCGCACATGATAACCGCCCGTCTCACGAATGAGACGGGCGGCATGAAGGGGGCTACGCTAGGCGTCTAAACCCAAAACGTTAGGCGGAACGCTTGGCCTCGAGCTTGGCTTGAGCGGCAGCCAGGCGTGCGAGGGGCACGCGGTAGGGCGAGCAGGACACGTAGTCCACGTCGGCCACGTTAAACAGGCCCTTGATGGACTTGGGGTCGCCGCCGTGCTCGCCGCACACGCCAAAGTGCATGTCGGGGTTGGTGGCTCGGCCCTTCTCGACGGCCATGCGCACCAGCTCGAGCACCGCCGTATCGATGGTCTCGAAGGGATTGTCCTTCAAGATCTTCTTATGCATGTACAGCGGGATGAACTTAGCCTCGGCGTCGTCACGCGAGAAACCGAAGGTCGTCTGGGTGAGGTCGTTGGTGCCAAAGCAGAAGAAGTCTGCGTGATGGGCGATCTCGTCAGCGACCATGCAGGCGCGCGGCAGCTCGAGCATCGTGCCCACGGGAATATTGAGCTCGACGCCTTCTTCGACGGAAACCTCGGCGATCACGCGCTCGATAACCTCGCGGGTCTGAACATGCTCGGCCGTAATGGAAACGAGCGGGACCATAATCTCGGGGCGCGGGTCGACGCCCTCCTTGATAAGGCGGGCGGCAGCCGTGGCGACGGCGCGGACCTGCATGAGCGGCAGATCGCTAAAGACGACGGACAGGCGCACGCCGCGTAGGCCGAGCATGGGGTTCGACTCGACCATGCCGTCGATACGACGCAGGCGGGTGCGCAGGACGGCAAGCTCTTCCTCGCTGGCGCCAGCGGCTTCCTTCTTGGTGATGGCAACCTCGAGCTCGCGAGGATTATCCAGGAACTCATGAAGCGGCGGATCGAGCAGGCGGACGACCACATCGCGACCGGACATGGTCTTGAACATCGCCAGGAAGTCCTCGGTCTGAACCTTGAGCAGGTCGGCCAAGGCCTGCTGCTTCACGGCCTCATCGTCAGACAGGATAAAGCTCTGGATGATGTTCTTGCGGTCACCCAGGAACATGTGCTCGGTGCGGCACAGGCCAATGGCCTCGGCGCCAAACTCGAGGGCGAGCTCGGCATCCTCAGGATTGTCGGCGTTGACGCGCACATGGTTGGCATGGCCACAGGTCTCGTCCAGGCGAATCTCGTCGGCCCAGGACAGGATGGTGTCCAGGTCGCCGGTAAGCTCGGCGGAGACCAGGTCGACGGGACCATCGACGACGATGCCCTGGGTGCCGTCGATGGAGATGACATCGCCCTCGTGCAATACGCGGTCGCTGCCCTCGATGCGCACGACCTTCTCGGCGGCGTCGATGTGGAAGCGCTCAACGCCGCAGACGCAGGGCGTACCCATACCGCGGGCGATAACAGCGGCATGGCTCGTCTTGCCACCGTGGCTGGTCAGGATGCCCTCGGCGGCGACCATGCCCTTCAAGTCGTCGGGGTTGGTCTCCCAACGGACCAAGATAACCTTATGACCCTCGTTTGCGCGCGCGACGGCGTCATCGCTCGAGAACACGACCTCGCCCACGGCGGCGCCGGGGCTGGCGTTCAGACCGCTGGCCAGCGCCTCGTACCTCTTGGAAGCGTCAAACTGCGGGTGCAGGAGCTGGTCGAGTTGCGCGGGATCGATACGGCTCACGGCCTCTTCGCGGGTGATCAGGCCTTCCTCGACCATTTCGATGGCGATGCGCAGGGCGGCGGTGGCAGTGCGTTTACCCACGCGTGTCTGGAGCATCCAGAGCTTGCCCTGCTCGATGGTGAACTCGATATCGCACATATCGCGGTAATGGTCCTCGAGCGTCAGGAACACGCGCTCGAGCTCCTCACCTGCAGACTCGAGGCCCGGGGTGGCCTTGAGGTCGGCGATGGGCTCGGTGTTGCGGATACCGGCGACGACGTCCTCGCCCTGAGCGTTGACCAAAAAGTCACCGTAGAACTCCTTGGTGCCGTCGGCCGGATTACGCGTAAAGGCGACGCCCGTCGCAGAGGTCTCGCCCTTGTTGCCAAAGGCCATGGCCTGTACGTTGACGGCGGTGCCGAGGTCGTCGGAAATGCCATGCTGCTTGCGGTAGATGCAGGCACGCTCGTTCATCCAGCTGCCAAAGACGGCCTGGATTGCAAGGCGTAGCTGAAGCTCCGGGTCGTGCGGGAAAACGGGCTTGCCGTCAGCGACCTCGAGCTCGGGATACAGGGAGGCATCGACGTTCTCGGAGAAGATGCCCTTAAAGGTCTCGACGAGTTCCTGCAGGTCCTCGGCCGAAAGCTCGGAATCGACGCGAACGCCGGCGACCAGACGGGCCTGGGTCAGGGCGTTCTCGAACAGATCGGCGTCAACGCCCATGACGACATTGGAAAACATCTGGATAAAGCGGCGGTAGCTATCCCAGGCAAAACGCGGGTTCTGCGTCTGCGCGATGAGGCCGTGGACGGAATCGTCATTGAGGCCCAAGTTGAGGACCGTGTCCATCATACCGGGCATGGAGAACGGAGCGCCCGAGCGAACCGACACGAGCAGCGGATCGGAGGCGTCGCCGAGCTTCTTGCCGCAGCGGGCCTCGAGGTCCGCCTCGGCAGCAACGATCTCATCGAGTGCGCCCCCGGGCCACACGTTGCCGGCACCGGAGTACTCGACGCAAGTCTGGCAGGTAATGGTAAAGCCACCGGGAACCGGCAGGCCGATGCGGCTCATCTCGGCAAGGTTTGCGCCCTTGCCGCCAAGCACGAAGTTCATGGACTTGTCGCCCTCAGTGACACAGGTGCCCTGGGCGTCGGTTCCAAAACGGTAAACCCTCTTGCAATCGCTCACGATACTTCCCCTTCCATGCACTTACGCGCACGACCGTGGTAACGAATCGACCCACCGGATGCGGGCCGTGAGGGAACTATACGGCGCGTTTTGGGCAGGCTTGAGCAGAGGGTGCGCGGTTTGGTAAACGTGCTAAAACTGGCGGTAAACGGTAGATAAAGGTGGTTACCTTATGAAGATACCACTGCAAGAGAAATGCAGGTCAGATGCAAGTTTCTTGCTAAATCGCTTTATCATTATCGTGCATTATTTTGAGGTAGTCTATTTAGGACGGGGCTTTTTAACTACTCCAATGAGCTAACTTTGCTGCACTCGACTGGCGGCGCGGCGGGCGCGGGCTTCTTGGATTTCCTCCAAGTGGCTAATGATCTCGGCAGCGCTTTCCTCGATGGCCTTGCCGTCGGTACGCACCACAAAGCAGCCTAGGCGCTTCATGAGGGCACGAGCTTCCTCGAGCTCGCTGCGCACGCTCTCGGGCTCGGCATAGGAGCCGGCAACGGCACGGGCGTAGTCATCGCCCAAGCGGCTATCGCGAATCTCGGAAATAACGTCGACGGTCGAAATCAGGCCAAACAAACGCATCGGGTCGACCTCGTAAATTGACTTGGGCGGCTCCATGCCATGGGCCAACGGAACATTGGCAACCTTGTAACCTTGAAAGGCCAAAAACATCGACAGCGGCGTCTTGGACGTGCGCGATACGCCCAGCAGCACGATATCGGCTCCCGAAAGGTCGTCGCAGCCGCGTCCATCATCGTGCTCAACGAAATATTCCATGGCCTCGATACGATGGAAATAGCGGTCATCGGTCCTGTGAATCACGCCCGCAACGCCTTTGGGCGGCACACCGATGAGCGACGACAGCACGGCGAGCGTCGGGCCGATCAGGTCGACCGAGCGAATATGCAGCATGCCCAGGTAATCGAGCACACGAGCACGTAGCGCCGGGTCGACGATGGTATGGAACACGGCGATATCGCGATGGTCGGCATCGACGCGCGGTCCCACAAATGACTTGACCTGCTCCACAGAAGTCACCTTAGGCAGGCGCAAAACACAAAAAGCCCCTTCATCAAATTGCCCGGACGCCGCAAGCACCACCTCACAAGCGGTATCACCGAGCGAGTCGGAGATAACGATAACGGTGGGACGAGCGGTGACCGGGCAATCCATGCGGGGCTCCTTTTGCGCTTACGCGCA
>DBEZQF010000302.1:0-1706 GCA_048254795.1 Collinsella sp.
CGAGTACGCGAGCCTGTGGAGCCGTCAGACCGGCGCATTCTTGGAGGCGTAAGCGTCTCGGACGTGGGACAATTGTGCCCATAAGTTTATTGTGCCGTTGAGCCGAGGAGTCGTTATGCCACGCGAGACCAATGCCGCCAAACGCGAGCGCGCCGTTGAGGTGTGTGAGCGCCTCAACCGTCGCTATGGCCCGGTCGAGTGCTTTTTGGACCACGAGAATCCCTTCCGCCTGCTGATCGCGGTGTTGCTCTCGGCGCAAACGACCGACGCGCAGGTCAACAAGGTGACGCCGAAGCTGTTTGCCCAGTGGCCCACGCCCGAGGCCATGGCCGGGGCGAGTGTGGCTGACGTGGCAGACACCATCAAGTCACTCGGCTTTTATAAGAGCAAGGCCAAGCACGCCGTGGAGGCCGCGCAGATGATCGTCGCCGACTATGGCGGCGAGGTGCCGGCCGACATGAAGGAACTCGCGAAGCTGCCGGGCGTGGGACGCAAGACGGCGAACATCGTGCTCAACGTGGGGTATGGCATCGTGGAGGGCATTGCGGTGGACACGCACGTCAACCGCATTGCGCATCGCCTGATGTTGAGTCCCAAGACACATGCCAAGGAGCCGCTCAAGACCGAGCAGGATCTGCTCAAGATTTTGCCGCACGAGTATTGGGAGTCGGTCAACCATCAGTGGATCACCTTCGGTCGCGAGATCTGCGACGCCCGCAAACCCAAGTGTGACGAGTGTCCGCTGGCAGATTTGTGCCCCAGCGTGCGCGTAGCGGGGTAGGGCGGAACGCATCTTCGTCTGGCGTTTTTTGCGGGGCTGGGTTTGCTCTTGAGCCGGAGTCCTCTCCATGCGCTACCATGACAGGCAATGAAATCCGCCGCATACCCGCCGAGCTTGCCTCGGCGGGCTTTTGGCGTTGCAATGCCGGAGGAACAGCATGCTCATTCACCGAATAGCCGCGCAGCTCTACACTGCCGAGGCGCTGCAGACCGTCGAGGCCGGGCTCGATGCCGGCGAGGACGTGACGTTGGCCGTGTCGCAGTCGGGTCGCACGCTTATGGCGGCGGCCCAGTTTGCGCGCCGTCCGCGCCCCACGGTCTATATCGTGAGCGGCGAGGACGCGGCCGATCGCGCTGCGCGCAGCCTGGCCGCCTATGTGGGGCTGGCGCACGTGTGCCGCTTTCCCGAGCGCAAGGACTACCCTTGGCGCGAGCAGACGCCCGACGACGCCGTGGTGGCGCAGCGCTGCGAGGCCTTGGGACGCATCGTGCGCGGGGACAACTGCATCATGGTTGCCTCGGCCCGTGCGCTGCTGCGTTGCGTGCCGCCGGTCGAGAGCCACTATTGGGAGTCCACGACCTTTGCGGTGGGCGAGGAGATTCCCTTTGACGAGGTGCCGCAGCGCCTGGTGGGCATGGGCTACACCAATGCCGGTGCCGCCGATGCGCCCGGTCTGTTCCGCGTGCACGGTGACACCGTCGAGGTGTTTCCCGCGCAGGAAAAGGCGCCCGTGCGCATTGAGTTTTTCGGCGATGAGATTGACCGCATCCGCCGCATGGTGAGCTCAACGGGGCAGACCATCGGTAACGAGGACAGTATCGAGATCTTCCCCTGCCGTGAGCTGGCGCTTACCGACGAGGCCGTCCACAACATGCATGTGGCGCTCTATCGCGCCAGCCAGGACGACAGCAAACTGGCGGCGCTG
>DBEZQF010000303.1:0-1291 GCA_048254795.1 Collinsella sp.
CCACGCCAGGGTTTTCACCGGCGGCAAGGTCGTCCAAGAACGCGCCGATCAGATCGCACACCATGGCGTCGAGCTCGGCGGAGACGTTACCGGCGTCCTGCATATCCTGTGCCATCTTTAGACCTTCCCATCGAGTCTGGCGTCGTTACAGTTCTTGTGCCTCAGCAGCAATCTTAGCGGCAGCGTCGCGGGCGCGCATCATGTCCGCCGCGCGCTTGTCGAGCACCTTGATCTGACTGGTCAGCATGACTGCATCGACCACACCCCAGATCACGAGGCCCGTAGAGATCGAAAACCCAAGCGCACCAACTGTACCACGAAGGCGCGAGCAGATTGCCGCGACAAGGGCGGAGACGACAACCATCTTGATAAACGAGCCGCGGCGCTCGCGAAGCGTGCGGGCCTGCGTCACATAGGCAATGCGAGCCGCCTCAGAAGCCTCCGAGCGCATCTGGGCCTCGCGCGCAATGGCCGCCGCCTCAGCCGACATACCGCCGGCCATCAGCGAACGCTCCGCATCCTGGCCGCCCCGCATTTAGAAGTCATCGGGGGAGAGCGTATGGACGAACTCGTCGAACTTCTCGAACTCTTGCTCGTCGTCGACTTCCTCGGCATGGGCAGAAACGGTGCCCAGGCGATTCATGATGTCGTCTTCAACGAACATGGGGGCATTACTGCGTACGGCGAGGGCGATGGCGTCGCTCGGACGCGCATCGATCTTATGCTCGTTGCCATCGGCCAACACGACAACCGTCGCGTAAAACACGGGCGGCTCGGCGCGAACGATTTCGATGCGTTCGAGCTTGGCACCCAGGGCACCAACAGTATCGAGCAACAGGTCATGGGTAATCGGGCGCTCGGCGCGACCGCTATCGATGCCGCGGCTGATGGCAGCAGCTTCAAACGAACCAGTCTGAATGGAAAGGGAACGCAGTGGCGCGGGCGAGTCCGATTTGCTGCAGCGCTCGTGAAGCACGATAAGCGATGGCACGGGACCGGCGGCCATGACGATGGTCTCTATGTCGACACGAACCATGGAACACCTCCGGTACGTAGCGGTTAACACGCGGCAGTCCGCCGCATTGAATAGCTATACTACCCAAACTTTCGCACAGCACACAAAACCAAAATGAGATTTATCGCAGACAAGAAAAAAGCCCCGAGGCAATGCCCCAGGGCTCTTCACAGTTTTGATGGTGGACCTGACAAGATTCGAACTTGTGACCTCCCGGTTATCAGCCGGACGCTCTAACCAACTGAGCTACAGGTCCATCATGGTGGAGGTTAGGGG
>DBEZQF010000304.1:0-2538 GCA_048254795.1 Collinsella sp.
GATGGAAGAACGAGGGGTAGGTCCCAAAGGATAGAAGGGCTGGAACGGTTGGCTTAGTGATCGTGCAGAATGTGGGCTAGCGACTTACAGGGAAGTGGTGATCCGATGACGGTCTATGTGACGGGCGATATTCACGGCGGCCTCGACATGCAAAAGCTGCGCGACTGGGATCTTGGGGATAGTTTGACGAGCGACGACTATCTGATTGTCGCGGGCGACTTTGGCTTTCCGTGGGATTTCTCTGCCGAGGAATGTGCCGATATCGCCTGGCTGGAGTCGCGCCCCTATACCGTGCTGTTCGTCGACGGCAACCACGAACGTTTCGATCACTGGGCGGAGCGCCCCATGGAGTTGTGGCACGGCGGGCTGACGCAGCGCCTGTCGGATACCTCTCCCATACGGCGCCTGACGCGCGGCGAGGTTTTTGAGCTTGATGGCTCAACGATCTTTACCATGGGCGGCGCCACGAGCGTGGATAAGGAATACCGCATTCCGTATTCCAGCTGGTGGCCGCAGGAGCTGCCGGACGAGCGCAACTTTGAGGAGGCGCGGGCAAAGCTCGACAGCGTGGGTTGGAAGGTCGACTACGTGATCACCCACACCTGCTCCACGCATATGCTTTCGCCCACGCTCTATCCGGCACCCGGCTGGAATTGTCCCGGCGTTGACCGACTCACGGCATTTTTCGATGAGCTGGAAGACCGCTTGGATTACAAGCGCTGGTATTACGGGCATTTCCATCGGGATGCCAACCCGGCCGAGCGCCATACCGTGCTCTACGACTGCATCGTTCGCCTGGGCGACGAACTCCAGCCCTGGGACGTTGCGTAGGGGCGCGGACGAATGAGCTTCGTGGCGAACCAAAACCGATTTGTTAAGGGATTTGCTCCCAAGCCGGCTTGCGCTCGAGCAACGTTTTCGCAGCTTCAGGCGTGGGAGAGTCAAGTATTTCGCAGAACGCATCGAACCCCTCTTGCGAAAGATGGGTTGTTGATGCTTTGGCAATGTCGCTATCGAGGTGGTCGTCAGGGTGGGCTGCCGTCTGTTGCATGCCTGTCCTTTCATCCATAACGATGTTCTCGCGATGCGTGCGGATAACATCCCAGCTAAAGTGCTCGACCAGCTGCTCGGCAGAGCGCGGTGTGGCGTCCGGCGCGATGCCTGTTTGCCCGGCGAGCCAGCCCAGTAGTGCCTCGGGCGCGCCAAAGCGGGTGCGGAGTTCGCCCAGGTCCAGGTCGCGGTCGCGCTTGGAAAGGCGGCGGCCATCCGGCGACATGAGCAGCGGAATGTGCGCGTAGTGCGGCGTGGGAAGTTCCAGCAAATGCTGCAGGTAGATTTGGCGCGGCGTGGAGCCCAGCAGATCGCATCCGCGCACGACCTCGGTGACGCCCATGGCAGCGTCGTCGACCACCACGGCTAGCTGGTAGGCAAAAACGCCGTCGCTGCGGCGCACCAAAAAGTCGCCGCATTCGGTGGCGAGTGCTTCGCATTGGGCTCCATACGTGCGGTCCACGAATTCGATCACATCGTTTGCGAGGTCGTCGACGGCGGGTACGCGCAGGCGCGTGGCCGGAGCGCGCAGAGCGCTGCGGCGGGCAACCTCCTCGGCAGAAAGGTCTCGGCAGGCGCCGCGGTAGATGGGCGTGCCGTCGCTCGCGTGCGGCGCGCTCGCGGCGTGGAGTTCGGCACGCGTGCAAAAACAGGGATAGGTGAGGCCGGCGTCTTGCAGCTGACGCAGGGCGTCCTCGTACAGATCCAGGCGATCGTGCTGGTAGTAGGGGCCTTCGTCCCACTCCAGTCCCAGCCAGGCCAGGTCGTCAATCAATTGAGTGGCAAGTTCCGGGCGCTTGCAGCGATCGTCCAGGTCCTCGATGCGCAGCACGATGCTGCCGCCTTGGCTGCGGGCCGAAAGCCACGAGCACAGGCAGCTGAACACGTTGCCCAAGTGCATGCGGCCCGAGGGCGACGGGGCAAAGCGGCCCACGACGGGGGTGGGCGCTGCCGTTGCTGGTGCGTCCGCGGCGTGTGTTGCTATGTTGCGTGCGTTGATATCCATGCGGACGAGTATAGCGCGGGGCGCGGTGGGGGAGACGCTGCCGTGGCCTGCAAGTTGCCGAGGCCGCGCGTTGCGCGTGCCGGACCACCGGCTCGATAGCTCGATCGCCGCCCGCCAGCCCAACCCCTCAAACGACAGAAACCCCGGCAGCTCTTCGCAACTGCCGGGGTTTCCGCGGAAAAGGGGGACATGATCCTCAAGCGAACGGCAAAGGGGCAAACCGTTTTCGCTCAACTGCTTTATGCCCCTTGCTCGCGGACTCAATCAGTGCGCGTGCGGCAACACAAAGCCGCTACACCTGTGACGGAGCTATGAAGTGGTATCTATTGCCGGAGCGGGCTATGCCAAGGAGTGTCCCAGATTGCCGGCAGATAAGGAACGTCCCCAGGTGCCGGCCGCGGGCGTGACTTTCGTCCCGTTTGATACTCCGCTGGCCTAGATGTTCGTCATGTGCGCCCGTAAACGTGGGACAATGGCGTTGC
>DBEZQF010000305.1:0-5913 GCA_048254795.1 Collinsella sp.
TGCTGTTCTGAATGAGCTGGCCCAGAATAAACTCGAGCCACTTCTCGTCGGTAAAGACCTCAAAGTCGAGGTTCTCGCACACCGGGGCCACGTGCGCCGCGATGAGCTCGCGCGCGTTGGCCTTAATCGCGCCCGTCACCAGGGTCTTGAGATCCCAGCGGCGAATCAAGTAGTCGCGCTCCACGACTTCCGAGCGCGCGTAGTACAGCGCCTGGTCGATATAGCGCTCCACGCGAGCCAGCTCGCGACCCAGGTCATCCACACGCGACAGGTCGTCTTCGCTGCCGTCCAGGTTTTCCAAAATCAGATGGGCCGCCGCCAGGGGCAGCTTGGCCTCGTGGACCCAGCTCTCGATATAGTCGCGATAGTCATCGGTCTGACGCCGGCCTTCGGCAACCTCGTCGCACGCCGCCTTGCCCACCCGGCGCAAGACCTCGTACTCGAGCTCGCCCTCGGCATAGGTCGGGCATTGCACCATCTCCTGCACCCATGCGGGACTCTCGAGCTCCTCGGCCGCGCGCTCCAACTGACGCAGAAAACGGCGACGGCGAGCGTACTCGACCACGATGCCGAGCATACCGAAGATAAAGGACACGCCAACCGCCACGACCACGATAGAAACGGGTGCACCGGCGACCGTCAGCACAAAGCAGCTCAGCAGCACGCCGCACGTCCACACGGCGACGGGAAGCAGCGCGTCTTTAAAGAACTTGCCAAACGACATAGCCGGCCCCTAGACCGAATAGCCTTGGCCGCGGTGCGTTGTCAAATACCCCTTGATGCCGATTTTTTCGAGCGTGGTGCGTAGGCGGTTGATGTTGACGGTGAGCGTATTGTCGTCCACGAAGGCGTCGGAGTCCCACAGGTCCTGCATGATGGCCGAGCGCGAAACAATCTTGCCCGCGCGGCTCAGAAGCAGTGAGAGGATACGCAGCTCGTTTTTGGTGAGCTCGGTGCTAGTGCCGGTTTGCGTGTTGGTAACCATGGAGCGGGCGAGGTCGAGCTCCAGCCCCTTGTGGACAAGTGTGCTGCGCTCGCCTGCCGCCGCGGTGCGACGCAGCAGTGCGTTGATGCGCGCCACGAGCACGCGCGCGCTATAGGGCTTGGGAACAAAGTCGTCCGCGCCGAGCGTCATGGCCATGACCTCGTCAATCTCGGTCGTGCGCGAAGTGAGGACGATGATGGGAACCTCGGATTCGCGGCGAACCTCATGGCAGATATGCTGGCCGTCTTTGACGGGAAGCGTCAGGTCGAGCAGCACCAGGTCGGGCGCGGCAGCGAGAATATCGCGCGAGACATGCTCAAACGATTCGCAGGCCTCGATTTCAAACCCGGCGCGGGCAAGAATGTCGACAAGCTCACGACGAATGGGCTCGTCGTCCTCAACGACATAGATCAGCGCCATGTGTCCTCCCATTTCGCGTAACTTGCACCTTCCACACCATTATGCCCACGGCGTCGCAGCGATACGACCCCGTGGGCACCTAATATGACAAAAGTGTTCGGTAGCCTTGAGAGAAAATAGGAGCCCTCGGGCCTGAGCCGATCGGCCCCATCACTTCGACCTCGAGCCTCTACTCGAGCGTACGCATGTATGCAGAGATGGCATCCAGGCCCTTCTGCAGGTCGTCGGTGTTATCGGAGTATGCATAGCCGATGCGCATGCTCTTGGGCTCCTCGAAGCAATCGCCCGGGGTGACGAGCGCGCCGGACTTCTTAATCATGTCGATGCAGAACGTCCTGGAGTCGATGTCGTAGTCGTAATACACGAGCGCAGTGGTACCCGCCTCGGGCTTGACGAACGACAGGTGCGGCTCGCTCTCGACCCACTTCTCCAGAACAGCAAGGTTCTGACGGACGATGCGACGGCTGCGCTCAAGGATCACGGAAGCGTTGCCCAGAATCAGCTCCGCCACCGACTCGCTGAATATGCCGGCGGAAATCAGGTTGTAGTCGCGATGCGAGAGCAGCGCGCGACGGAGCTCCGGGCTCTTGGTGACCGCCCAGCCCAGACGCAGGCCGGCGAACGACCAGACCTTGGACATGGATGCGGTGACGACGGCCTTGTCGTACAGGTCGATCACGGACTCGGAGTACTCATCCGTCTGAGTAAGCAGACGATAGACCTCGTCGCAGAGCACCCACGCGTCGTGTTTGCGTGCAACCTCGACAATCGCCTTGAGCGTATCGGTGTCGAGCAGGGCGCCCGTGGGGTTGTCCGGGTTATTGATGCAGATGAGCTTGGTATCGTCGGTCACCAGGGTATCGAGCGCGTCGACGTCGACGTGATAGCCGTTCTTGCGGTCGAGCTGAAGGATATCGACCTTTGCACCGCACATCTCGGGAATCGAGTAAAGCTGCTGGTAGGTAGGCTTGACGGAGACTACGTGATCGCCCGGTTCGACGAGCGTGGAAATAACCAGGGAGTTGGCACCAGTCGCGCCGTGCGTGGGCACGATATGCCCGGGTTCGACCGTCTTATAGAGACGCGCGACCCCCTCGAGGAAGCCGGGCTGTCCCTCGATGTCTCCGTAGGTGAATCGGCGCGAGCACAGGTTATCGAGCCACGCCTTCTTGTCGGTATTCGTAAGCTCGAACAGCTGGTCGAGCGTGAGGGAGTAGACGCACGTCTCTGCAACGTTGTGGGTGCACTTGGTCTCCCACTCGTTCATCCACTGCTCGACGGCGAAATCCTTGATCTGCATTGTCGTTTCCTTTCCTTGACTTTCTTACAGTTCCACCACGGTGCCCAGCCCCGCCTCGACGGCGCGGTCGTAGGCGATTTTCGATGCCGAAAGGTCCTGAACGGCGATGCCCGACGTATCGAACACCGTCACTTGCTCGTCATCCGAACGCCCCGTAGCCGTGCCAGCGATGACTTCGCCGAGCTCCGCTCTGATGTCCTCGGGCGTGATGGTACCCTCGGCAACCGGAATCTCCAGCTCACCGGACGCGACCGATTGCTCGCGGTCGTCGACGTAAACAGCGGCACGGGTGACAAGCGCCGAGGCGAGCTCCTGCTTGCCGGGCATGTCGGCACCGACGCAGGAGACATGCGTACCGGGGCGCACCCATGCATCGGGGATGATGGGCTTGGTCGCCGGCGTGATCGTCACGATGATGTCGGCCTCCGCCGCGGCACCTTGGCCGTCGGCCGTCGCCTCGATGGAATAGGTGGATGCCTCGCGAGCATGCTCGCAGGCGCCCAAGATATGGGCGACCTCGTCTCGCATGCGCTCGACGCGAGCCTCGGGCGCGGCATCGGAAACCGGCTCCCACACCTTGACCTCGCTCACTTTGGGACAGGCGGCGAGCACGCCCGCCACCATATAGGTGCTCATATGGCCGGCACCCGCAACAAGCAGTTTGGACGCATCCGCCCGAGCCAGCCACTTGGCACCGAGCGCAGCGGCGGCACCGGTGCGAAGTCCAGTGACGGCGGAGGCATTGAGCAGCGCCAACGGCTCTCCCGTCGCGTTGTCGCACAGCAGCGTGGTGCCAAAGATCTCGGGCAGCCCCTTTTTGGGATTCTGAGAGAACCAAGCAGTGAGCTTGAGACCGAAAAGGCCGCTTCCCGCCAACTCACCCGAGCGGATATCCATATCGGCCACGCCGGGTTCGAACTGCTCATATACCATCGGCCACGCAACACCCTTGCCCGTTGCCTTCTGGCGATATGCCTCCTCCACGGCAGCGATTGCATCCTCGATCGTCAGTACCTTGGAAACTTCCTCGGCCGAAAGCACCACCATCTGCCCCATCATCGCTCCTCTCAGCGAAAGCTTTACGTTGCTTCACTGTACGGTTTAGTAACGATGCCGCCAAGGATCATTTCTTGTTGGAATCTACAACGATTCTCAATCTGATTTTTCGTTCTATCAGCAGATATTTGAACTATTTCTCGCATCAAAGGCATACGGATGTGCGATTATCCTATTTATACCTGTACTTATTGTAGTAATTTACAAGGTGATGTTGATGCTATACACCATCTCGGACTTCTCGCGGGAATATGAGGGGTCGGTCCGCCTAATCGCTGGCAGCGATGGCGTCTCGCGTGCCGTCTCTGGCGTCGGGATCCTCGATTATGAACTCATGCCCGGCCTCAAGAACAAGTACCAGCGCGTCAACTTCAGCTCAGACGAGATCATCCTCAGCACCTTCCTCTATGCGAAGGACGACCCATACCTCATCACTGAAGCCGTGAAATACCTCGTCGCCAAGGGAACGAGCGGTCTCATCATCAAAAACGTCCTGCACGTCCCGATTCCCGACCAAGCCATCCGCTACGCCAACGCGCGGCACTACCCGGTCTTTCTCACGACCGACGACTCACTGTTCTTTGACAGCGTCATCTATGAGGTCAAACGGCATATCGAGCAGCTCGCGTCCATCGACTTCGCACAGCGCGAGATCGATGCCCTGAGGACAGACGTATCGCCCGAGTCCATCTGCCGACGCATCCGAGGCCTCAACCCGTCATTTCTGGACGAAGCGGTCGCCCTGTTCGCATCGTTTGCAGAGCCCCTCGACCCGCGTACGTTTTTGCAAATCGAACGTCTCTGTGCAAAATCGACCCTCGCCGGATGCCACAACATGCTGGCACCCTATGACGGAGGTTTATTATTCGTAGCGACAAGCGACTCGGAGCAGACGCTCGATGTGGAGCGAATCGTGCAGGCACTCACGGAGCTCATCGAGGCTAGCGGCATCGATGGCGGAGCGGTAGGGCTCGGCATCAGCGATGTTCTGTTTGGAGACGAGGCGGTGGCGCAGGCGATCTCGCAGGCGATTTACGCACAGCGCCTATCTTGTCAACGAGCCGAAGGTCCTGTGCGCTATGCGCAGCTCGGCATCCTGAGAACCGTGATGCCTTTTGCGGAAACCCCGGAGATGCGATCGTTCTCGGAGGCGATCCTCTCGCCGATACGCGAGCACGACAGCGAGCATGGCAGTGAGCTGGAATCCACGCTCGCCGCATTCATCGAGAACGACCGACGTATCGAGCAAACCGCCAAGCAGACTGGCCAGCACCCGAACACGATTCGATATCGCCTCGATAAGGTGACAGCCCTCACCGGACTGAGTTACAAATGCGCCCCGGAGATGGAGCAGCTGTCGCTCGCCTACGCCATCGAACGCGCTCGCTCGCTTCAGTAAGCCAACCCCGCCTTGAGGTTAGGAGCGGCGGGCACGGAGCTTTTCGTAGCCGTCGGCAAAGAAGGCGACCGTGGCGGCGTCGGCCTCCGCAGCGTCCGTCTCGGTTGCGGGAACCACGCCGTGCTCGTCGCTCACCAGGAACAGCGCGCCCTTGAGCTGCGCGGGAATGTCTACGCGCGTGACCGGGATGCCCTTGGTCTGGGCCAGTTGCTCGATGAGCGTCGCCGTGCCGCACAGGCACTCGTCCGCCGGCGCCACAAAGGCAAGCTCGCCGTTGTTGACGGCGGCGAGCAGCTCGGGCGCCACGCCGGTCTCGTCGGCTTCGGAGCGAGCCTCGGCAGAACGGGCACGCAGCGCCTTGGCCGACGTGTCGGCCAGCGGCTCGTACTCCCCCACCGTCATGGCGGCGTTGCCGTTAACGTCGATCACCAGCATGAGCACGCCGTCGCGTGCGGTGTAATCGCCCTCGGCAAGCGACCACTCAACGTGCTGTTTGGCCCAGCTGAGCATGTTATGGGTAAGCGGCTCGCCCTGCACCAGGCGCTCGGACAGCGCACGAATGTGGCGGTTGAGCATGGGCACCTTTTTGTTGGACATGCGCCAGCGGCAGATAAGCGCGGGCTTGTCGAGCGTAAACTTCTCGACCGCCTCCTGATTGGCGCAAAAGTCCTCGTACGCACGCTGATCCTCGGCATTGCCAAACAGCTCGGCATCATCAATCTGGGGCATGGTCATACCTTTCGTGTTAGTCAT
>DBEZQF010000306.1:0-5828 GCA_048254795.1 Collinsella sp.
AACGGCCCTCGCCAACGATAAGCTCGGCCGTATGCCGCGCCCGGCCCAACGGCGAGGAATACACATGATCAAAGGCCACGCCACGCGCCGCAAACGCCGTACGCGCCGTCAGCGCCTGCTCGCGCCCGCGCGCCGTAAGCGGCGAATCGTGCCAGCCCTGCAAAATGTTCTGCACATTGAGCTCAGTCTGCCCATGACGCACCAAATATAGATCGGCCACATGCCCTCCCCTCGTACCACCACAAAGGGAACAGGCACCTTTGTGGTGGTTTACCGCCGGATCACGCCGCGGTGACGCTCAACTACACCAGCACGTCGACGAGCGAACGCTTGGGTACGTGGTGCACCTGCGCCTCGTCGCGCCAATAATTGATGGAGCCGTCGGGGTTGGAATCAATCGCATCGATCACCTGTGTCTCGGCCGGGACGCCAAACGCCATGATCAGCTTGAGCTCATACTTGTCGTTATCGAGCCCCATGGCATCGATCGCGTTGGGCGTAAAGGCCTTGAACATGCAGGCTGCCACCTCGGGCGTGGCGCTGCGGGCGGCGAGCATCATCGTCTGTGCGGCAATGCCCGTGTCGACCTCGGTAATGGGAGCGGCGGGCTTACCCGGAACGGCGCGCTCGGCCAAAATCGCGATGTAGCCGGTCGGGCGCTCGCCCTCGGCAGGACCCGGCCAATCCTTAAGCGCGCCGGCCCATGCAAGCTCACCAAACACGCGCGCGCAGTCCTCGGCACCGCTCACCACATGAAAACGAAGACGCTGAGCATTGGCACCACAGGGAGTCAGGTGCGCCAGCTCCGCCAGCTCAAGCAAAAGCTCACGCGGCACGCGCATGGACTCGTCAAAGCGACGGCACGTACGGGCGCGGCGAACCAACGCATCAAACGCGTTCAAGCCGAGCTTTTCGCAACCCTGCTTTGCCATCGACTCGGCGCTTACCGGCGCCGCGGGAACTGCTTCGTTCATAGGGACCCCCAATACAAGCCAATTGTCCTTAGGAGAATCTAACCTAAAACGTAGGCAATAACGAACAGGGCTGCAATGTTCTACACCTGTTGAATAGAAAATCGCGACGTGGGGAACAACGGAAACAATTCGGGACCTTTGGGTTACGTTTCGCCCTCCCCGACCCATACGTCAGCGCCTTTAAGCGATACTGGTTGTAACGATCAAGGCTTACGCCGCACGAAAAGGAGACATTATGGGCATCTTTAAGAACGATGACCAAAAATCGAGCCAGTTTGGATTTGACGAGAAAAGCATGGCGGGCAAAGCCGTCAAGGCCGTACGCTGGATCTACGCCATCACGGGCGTCTTAGCACTCATTGCTGGTATCGCGCTGCTTTTTGCACCCGCCAAGTCCCTCGTCTTTTTGACGACCGTCCTGGGTTTTTACTTTGTAATCACTGCTGCCATCAGGCTGTTCACTGCCATTTTTGAGCCGCTGCTGCCCACCGGCTGGCGCGTGACGAGCATCATCTCCAACCTACTCATTATTCTGGGCGGCGTCATAATCCTGCGCAACCAGGCCTTCTCGACCGCGACGCTCACCACGATGGTGGTTATCGTGGCCGGCTTTGGCTGGATTGTCGAAGGTGTCATGTCCATTCTGGAGTCCGAGCTTTCGTCCAACCGTGCCCTCGCCATCCTGAGCGGCGCACTCTCCATCATCGCCGGCATGTTCGTGTTTATTTATCCGCTGTGGTCGGCCAAGATGCTCGTCATCTTTAGCGGCGCCGCGCTGCTGGTGTTTGGCGTAACGCTGATTGTTCGCGCTATTCAATTTGGCAAACTGGTGCACTAGATGCCGCGAACGCTCTTTATTGATGCCGACGCCTGCCCGGTCACGCGCGAGTCGATTGACTGCGCGCGGCGGGCGGGCGTCGCCGTTGTTATCGCCGGCAACAGCACGCAAAACTTGGAACGGCACATTCGCCGCGACGACCCGCGCGATGCCGAGCACGCGCGACGCGGCTTTTGGGTCACGACGCTCGATGTGAGCGTGGGCGCCGACAGCGCCGACTTTGCCATTGTCGAACGCCTGCAGGCGGGCGACGTAGTCGTGACGCAGGACATTGGCTTGGCGAGCATGGTGCTCGGCCGCGATGCCGCCGCAATCGGTGTGCGCGGGCGCGTCTACGACAAGGCGACCATCGACATGCAACTGTTTATTCGCCACGAGGAAAAGAAGGTGCGCCGCGCCGGCGGACGCACTCGCGGACCGGCGGCATTTACCAGCGAAGACCGCGCTCGCTTTAAGCGCAACCTCACCGAGCTGCTGCGCTAACCAAGGTAGATTTTTGGGACATGTCCGGAAATCTGCTTTTTTGCTTTGGCGATTGACACGCATCCAACGCCCAGGTCATGGCGGTAGATTTTACGGCATGCCCCAGTTTTTACGGCATGCCCCAAGCATCTACTTAGAGGCCAAAGGCAGAAAGGATAAGACCCCAGCCCGCACCGATGACGTACATCATGATCAGGAACAGGACGTTTTCGCGGGCGCTGCGGTTGGTGCGGAACAGCACCAGGTAGCCCACACCTGCAGAGATGAGCGTGCCGGCGAGCATCGGGGCCAGCTGCAGCGCGCCTTCCAGGTACAGTTGCGTGATGACGACGCTGGCCGAGCAGTTGGGAATCAGGCCGACGAGTGCCGAGCCCAGGACCGCAAGCGTCTCGTTGCCGCGCAGGAACTGCTCGATTGCGGACTCGCCGAACGACTCGAGCACGGCGACCAGAATCAGCGTCACCAGAAAAATGAATACCGAGACCTGCACGGTGTGCGAAATCGCGCTGCGTATGATCGACAGGACAGGCGTCCCTTCGTGGGAGTGGGAGTGACCGTGGCCATCATGGTGTTCGTGCTCGCCCTCATGACCGTGATCGTGGCCATGTCCGTGGTCGTGCTCGTCCTCGTCTTCATCACAACCGCAATGGTCGCGCTCGCACAGCTCGTGGATGTGGTCGGCGCTCACGCCCGCCTCGGCCACCTCGTCGATGATGTCACCGCCAGTGTGGTCGTCGTGCGCGCAGTTCACGTGGGCCGGGTTGGCCGCGGTTCCCAGCACGGTGCGGCGAATCGCCGCATGCGCGCGAGCGTTACGACGCAGGCCGCGAATGGCGGCGTCCACGATAAAGCCCGTGACCAGCGCGATCAGTGCCTTCGAAGCCAAAAGCATCGCCATGGTCTGCACGGGCACCTGCTCGGCGAGCAACAGCGGCAGCATCTCATCGGAGGTCGAAAGGAACACCGCCACCAACGTACCCAAGGTCACGACACGACCGGCATACAGCGTGGCCGCCATTGCCGAAAAGCCGCACTGCGGCACCATGCCCAGCAACGAGCCAACCACGGGGCCCGCGGCTCCGGCACGCTTGATGGCGCCGTTAACGCGGTTGCCCGCAACATGTTCGAGCGTCTCGAGGGCCAGATACGTCACCAACAAAAACGGCACCAGCGAGAGCGTGTCCTTGCCGGCGTCGAGCAGAATATCAATCAACAAACCCATGACGGATGGAACCTTTCGTGTCTTTCGGCAGCATTGTAAAAGTCCTAGCGGTCAACTAGGGTATTGTAGTTATCCTAGGCGCGATGCCAATAGTTGCCCATGGTAAACTATCATCTCGCCACATCTTAATGACTCAAAGCCGCACGACGCGGCCCATCCAAGGAGCAGTTATATGAACGTTTCACAAGCACTCGAATACGAGCGCCAGCCGTTTATTCCCATGTTTATCTATGGCGATCATGGCGCCATGGAGTCCGAGCGCCAGAAGGGCGAAGAGGCCCTTAAGGTGCTCGAAACCGAGTACTTTACCGCCGAGGGCGACCCCAGCTTCGACTTTGCCACCGTGCGCGACCTGGCTGACCGCAACCGCGACCTGTGCGACCAGATTGGCGAGGCGCGCCTGCGCAACGTGACGCCCGCGACGCTTTCGCGCGGTCTGTCCGACGCCGACACCTGCGCCGCCATCGGCAAGATGCAAAAGCGCACCGCCGCGTCCGTCATGCGCGAGATCCGCGGCGACCGCGACGCGCTCGGCGTGGCGTACGCCCGCAAGCCTATCCAAGGCACAGTGCTCGGCATCGACATCGAGACCACCGGCCGTGCACCCGAGCGCGGCTACATCATCAACGTGGGCTGGGAGATCATGGAGCTCACCAGCGACGCCGTCCCGCACGACGCCGAGGCACACTACTGCGGCCTGCCCGATATCTACCGCGGCAAGGATGTGCCGCTGTCGAATATCCACCACATCACCTGGGACGACATCGACGGCAAAACGCCCTTCCGCGAGAACAAAGAGCTGCAAAAGCAGCTGCTCAAGCTTATGAAGAAGTACCCGTACATGGCACACAACGCCGCCTTTGAGGACAGCTGGTTCAAGATTCACCTGGACGGTTACGCCGAGGCGCGTCGTGCCGGCAAGATTATCGTCATCGACTCGCGCCAGATCTGCCGCAGCCTGGATGCCGACGTCCGCTCGCTCCCCCGCGAATCCGCCCCCGCCGCGCTCGAGAACTGGGCGCGCCGCCGTGGAACCCTCGCCGCCGACGCCAACGAGCAGCATCTGGGTCTGGACGACACCGACCTCATGCTCCGCACCGTCCAAGCCGAGTTCAACCTCAAGAACCTGTTTGACAAGTAGAAACGTCTACGACAAACTCCGGCGTAGATCACGGGCGGCCTCGCAGCGGGAAACCCCGCAGCGGGGCCGCCCTACGTTCCACAAATAAACCTGCCATCACAAATACTGAACCCTCATTTTGAACGATTTCGGCCAATTCCCGACACGTAATTCGTTGTCGGATGGTGATGCATCACTATCAAATGTGCAGCAATTGAGTATTTCTATGCTATAGCCGAGCTGCGAAAACGTTTATTTAGGGCATACCAACTCATAATTGCGTCAAGCTTTTGGACAGCATTTGGTTAGACCTCTAAAACGGCTTTTCCACTCAGCGCCGTCAACACGGCATTAGCTGACACGATATATACCATGAGTATCGTATTGTCACATACCACTGCAAAAGCGGTCTACCAGGCCGCGCATTCGGTGTCTGCGAAAGGCATCGAGTCCTGTAACCCTACCGCGATTTACGAATCATGTCCCACCGTAACGCTCCTTGACGCAGCCGCAGAATGGCTCACCAAACATGATGTTTCCCTCGATGCAAATGATTGCCTCGAGGTGATGGTGTTTCATCGCAGGAATGCGCGCTATGCAATGAACTGTCAATGCCACGTGTCTTCAAAACGATTCTCGAACTCACGCTTTATAGAGCTCAAAGATGGCATCTTCATTGTTGGCGTTGAGCTTTGCGCACTTCAGGCCGCCACCTATCTTTCTTTTCGCGAACTAGTGGAGTACTACTTTGAACTGTGCGGCGCTTATTCCCTTGGAACCGACTCTTCCACCTCCTATACCGAGCGTTTCGCGCTCACCTCGACCGAGAGGTTAAAGCAGTTCTTTAATTCCATTACCAGATGCGACGGTCTGGCCCTTGCCCGAAAGGCGATCCAATGTGTACGCGACGGATGCCGGTCTCCCATGGAAACGACATTTGTCATGATGCTAACGCTGCCCAAAAGCGAAGGAGGGCTTGGTATTAAGGGAATTGAGACCGATTACGAGGTGCAGGTCACCGCCGCCGCAAAGAATCTCACGAGACGCAAGAAGTTCTTTATGGATGCGTATCTAAAGAAATCTCGCACAGACATTGAATACAACGGTTTTTATCATGACGCGGAAGAAGACCGCGCCATCGATGAGGAGCGCAAGAATGCACTTGCGTCCATGGGGTACGGAATCATCACC
>DBEZQF010000307.1:0-9151 GCA_048254795.1 Collinsella sp.
TATTTCTCTGGTGCCCCCGGGCGGATTCGAACCGTCGACACCCGCTTTAGGAGAGCGGTGCTCTATCCCCTGAGCTACGGAGGCATGTTGTACTAGTGTAGCAGATTTACCCCTTTGCCATGTAGCGCATGGCCACTCATCGAGAAGGCTCTATAGCGAATAGTTTCCGAGGGCAATCCTCAATATCGGAAAGAATAACCCGGAATAACGCGAAATAATGGGACAAGCTTTCCCAACTGGCCCTCAAAAGGAAAATGCATCCCGGAATGAGAACAAATTCCGGGATGCATTTTCCGCCATCTATCGCCAACGATTAGCTGTCTCTGTGGAAAAGGCTCTTGATGGCAGCGGGGATGCTCTTGGCGCCCTTGGTCGTTACGTCGATAAAATCGGGCGAACGCACGAGCTTATTCTCGTCGACGTACTTGCGGACCGCGCGAAGCGTCTCTTTGTCGTCGCGCGTCGAAAACGTAAAGTGACCGTTGTCCTTGGTGAAGATGGCAAAACGCGTAATCTTCTTGGTGCCGCGCAAAACCTCGGCGGCAATATAGTCGACCTCGTCCCACGGGATTTGAATATAATCCTCGGGATTGCGCTCGTTATAGTACTCAAACGCCTTATTGCCCACCATCACGTTACCGTGGCTGGTAAGCCCCATCAGGCAGGTTGCCGGCGTTGCCAGATCGACCGTGCTGTTCTGAGATTGCGCCATACGCGCCTCGCCCTCCAATTAAAACAATCGGACCGCATCCAGTGTACCCACCGGGTGCGGTCCGTTTCAATGGCTCAAAAGCCCTTACCTAGCAACTCTCGGTCTTAAGCCGAAGCGTGCTTACATGAAGCCGCAGAAGCGACCGATGATGCCGACGGCGAAGAGAGCCAGGATGATGACGATCGGGCTAACCTTCTTCTTGAGGAGCTTGCAGACCAGCAGGGTCAGGCACACGGCGGCAAGGCCGGGGATGAGCTGATCGAGATTACCCTGGAGCGTGGTGACCTTCATCTGATCAAGGGCGGTAGCACCGACGGAGTTGTACATCGTCAGCGCTTCCTTGATACCCTCGGAACCGGAAGGCAGGCTAGCCCAGTCGATAAAGGCGCCAGCAGACTGCTTGACCGTGGAGACGATCGGGGTGAAGGAAATGGACACCCAGCGCTCGACCAGGGCGCCGATGATGAACATACCCAGGATGGAAGCGCCCTCGGTGACCTTGCCCATCAGACCGCCGGAGAGGTCCTTGGCGATAGAGGAGCCGACCTTGTAGCCAAACTCCTGCGTGTACCACAGGAAAGCGTAACGGATGATGTTCCACGCGAAGAAGAACAGCAACGGACCGACGATGCTGCCGGACATGGCCAGGGAAGCGCCCAGAGCGCCCAGAATCGGGCGAAGGGTGAACCAGAAGACGGGGTCACCGACGCCGGCGAGCGGGCCCATCATACCGACCTTGACGCCCTGGATGGCGACGTCATCGATCGGAGCACCGTTGGCGCGCTCCTCCTCGAGGGCGAGGGTAACGCCAATGACGGGGGCGGAAACATAGGGGTGGGTGTTATAGAACTCCAGGTGGCGCTTAAGCGCGGCAATCTGGTCATCCTTGCTGGTGTAGAGCTTCTTGATCGCAGGGATCATTGCGAAGCACCAGCCGCCGTTCTGCATACGCTCGTAGTTCCACGAGCCCTGAAGGAACTGATGACGGAAGCAAACCTTCTTACGGTCAGCCTTGGTGAGCTGAATCTTGTTCTCTGCCATATGTATCACTCCCCTCCTACTCGTAATCGTTCAGAATGTCGCCGAGCGGGTCGCCGGAGCCACCGCCCGTGCCGCCACCCTGCTTGGCCAGATCCTTAAGGCCAAGGTAGATGAGGGCAAGGGAGATGCCGATGAGGCCAAGGGCGATCAGCGTGAGCTGAGGGATGGCAGCAAGGACAAAGCCGAGGATGAAGAACGGCCAGGTCTCCTTGGTGGCCATCATGTTGATGACCATGGCGTAACCGACGGAAGCGACCATGCCGCCGCCGACGGCCATGCCGCCGGACAGCCAGTCGGGCATAGCGTTAAGCGCGTTGGTAACAGCCTCGGCCGGGATAACGCACAGAAGTACTGCCGGGATGGCGATACGAAGGCCCTGCATGAGGATGGCAGCGTACTGCCAGCGCTCGATGCCGGAGAAGTCGCCCTTCTCGGCGCAACCGTCCATGGCGTGAGCGATAGCGGTAGCAATGGTACGGCAGATCATGGTCAGGAACAGACCAGCGACCGACAGCGGGACGGCGACGGCGATGGCCGCGGTAACGGCCTTGGCCGAATCAGTGGCGCCACCGTTGAGGGCGAGCACCATGATGATCGAAGAAGCGACCGAGGCCAGAGCGGCGTCAGGCGCGACGGCGGCGCCGACGTTAGCCCAGCCAAGGGCCATCATCTGGAGCGAACCGCCCAGGAGGATGCCCTCCTGAAGGTGACCGGTTACGAGACCGATAAGCGTGCATGCCACGAGCGGCTGATGGAACTGGAACTCATCCAGAACGCCTTCCATACCGGCAAGCAACGCGACAATCGCAACAAGCAGAATAGTGATTGCAGACATGTATCGGACCCTCCTTTACTATGCTTGAGCGGCCAGTTCGGCCTTAGCTTTCTTCAACATGGCGTCGAGATCCTCGGAGGCATCCGAAGGAACCTTGCGGACCTCGAACTTGACGCCCTTGGCCTTGAGGGCCTCGAGGGTCTTAACGTCGTCATCGCCCATAGCGACGGCGTTGGTGACGACGACCTTGCCCTTGGAGTGAGCCATGGAACCGATGTTGACTTCCTTGATGTCGACGCCGGCCTCGATGGCCTTGAGCAGATCCTGCGGGTTCTCGAAGAGCAGCATGGCCTTGGTGTCACCAAAACGCGTGTCCTTGACGACCTCGGCCATCTTCTTGATAGGCACGACGTTGGCATGGACTCCCGGAGGGGCAGCCTGCTCGATCATGGTCTTGCGGAGCTCGTCGTGAGCAACGCCGTCGGAAACCACGATGATGCGGTTGGGGTTGATCTGCTTGGTCCACGTGGTGGCCACCTGACCATGCAGCAGACGGGTGTCGATACGGACGTGGGCAATCTTGATGTGCCCGTCGCCGATGACCGTTCCCGGAGGGATGGCGCCTGCAGGAGCAGCGGCGGCCGTAGCCGGCTTCTTCTCCTCGGGCTCCAGAGACTCGGGCTTGACGCGCACGCCAGCCTTAGCCTCAGTCACGAGATGTTTTGCGATCGCATGTGCAGTGTTCTTTGCATCAAAGCGCTGCGAATATGCCTCGATGAGCATAGGCAGGTTGACACCGGTGACGATAGCCCAGGAATCATGGCCCTCGATGAGCCCGCTAATCTGGTTGAACGGCGTGCCGCCCCACAGATCAACGAGGAAGAGCACCTGCTCCTGGTCCTCGAAGGAAGCGATTGCTTCCTCGACCTTAGCACGGAAGTCGTCGGGGCCCATGCTCGGCTCGAGCGAGACCACGGCCACAGACGGCTGATCGCCAAAGACCATCGAGCCCGTCTGCTTGATTCCAGCTGCCAAGTCCCCGTGGCTAGCAAGAACAATACTTACCATCACATAACCTCCTTTTTGTCTACGTAATTCCTACACGACATGAAAGGAGTATACCTGTTTGGTTTGTGGAATTATAGCTAAATTCGTAAAAGGTTGCATTATTTGTTTAAATGTCTAAGTTTGCTACAAGTTGATTACGTTACTGCTTTTTGACTCATTACCCGCCAAGGCGTCGCTCATCAAGCCACGCATTTTACAGATACAAGCAGACTGTTCATTAATATCGATTTTAGGCAAGCGCGAATGCGCTTGTACTGCCGCTACATTGTTCAAACAGGTATGACTTGACTATTTGCGCGACTTATGATCTACGAAACCACTCAAAAAAGTTGCGGTGGAATAGTTCTTGTTTAAGAGCCAGAAGGCTGGATTTAGGAACTATTTCACCGCAACTTATAGGGAATCCTAGACGATGTGGAGGGGGTGAGCGGCATCGACGGCGTCGAGGACGTCGGAAGGGCCGTCGGGGGCAGCGTCTGCCGGTTCCTCGTCGGGGGTCTCGATCTGCTTGATCATGACCTCCTGGCCCTGCAGCAGGTATGTTTCGCCGCTACCGCAATGGGGGCAGGTCTTGCCGTGCTCGACCGTCGCGTAGTCGCGACCGCATGCCGCGCAATGCGTCACGGCCTCGACGGGCTCCACAATAAGCTCCGCGCCCAGCGTGATAGGCTTTTTATCTGCCGCCCAGCGCCAAGCGTCGAGCAGCAAGTCGGGAACGACGCCCGAGACCTCGCCCAGCAGCAGCGTGACGCTCGAAACGCGACGCACGCCATTGGCGCGCGCCACGTTCTCGACATCGCGAATGATGTGATAGACGATTCCGAGCTCGTGCACTTTTAATTCCTTCCGCCGTTCCCGTTATGGCTACTTACTTGCGACCAAATTTGATCTTGATAGCACGCTTAAGCGCATACTTGCCGAGGCTTGGGAGCTTTTGCTCGTATTTGACCATCGTGGAGCACTCGGGGCGATCGCGATCCAGATGGATGGCGTCAAACGCGCACTTGGTGGTGCACAGGCCGCAGCCAATGCACTTGTTGGGGTCGACGATCGAGGCGCCGCAGCCCAGGCAGCGGGCAGTCTCGGCGCGCACCTGCTCCTCGGTAAAGGTCTCAACATACTCGCTAAACGGCGCAGCCTTCTCGCGTTCGCGGTCCACATGCGCAACCTCGCGGCTCGCGTTGTCGTAGCTCTCGAGCACAACGTCGTTGCGGTCGAGCGCGGTGTAGCGGCGCTGGTTGCGGCCGATGGTGAGCGTGGAGCCCGGCTGCACAAAGCGATGGATGGACACGGCGGCCTCGTGACCGGCGGCGATGGCATCGATGGCAAAGCTCGGACCGGTATAGACGTCGCCGCCCACAAAGATGTCGGGTTCGGCGGTCTGGTAGGTCTGGGGATCGGCAAGGGCGCCCTGACCACGGCCAAGCTCCACCTTGGAGCCAGCCAGCAGGTCGCCCCACACGATGGACTGGCCAATCGACATGACCACGCGGTCGGCATCGACGCGACGCAGGTCGTTCTCGTCGTACTCGGGCGCAAAACGGCCCTCGTCATCGTAGACGCGCGTGCAGCGCTTAAAGGTGATGCCGCACACACGGCCGGTCTCGTCCAGGTGAACCTCCTTGGGACCCCAGCCGCAGCTGATGTGGGCGCCGTCCTCAACGGCCTCGCGACGCTCCTCCTCGCTGGCGGGCATCTGGGCCTCGCTCTCCAGGCAGAACACCTCAACGTGCTCGGAACCCAGACGGCAGGCGTTGCGCGCGACGTCGATAGCCACGTTGCCGCCGCCCACCACGATGGTGCGGCCGGGCAGCGCGTCGATCTTGCCACTGTTGACCTTGCGCAAAAAGTCGACGGCCACGGCCACGTCCTCGGCATCCTCACCCGGAATACCGGCGAGGCGGCCGCCCTGGCAGCCAATGGCAACGTAGAAGGCCTTAAAGCCCTGCTCGCGCAGCTCGTCGAGTGTCACATCGCGACCGACCTCCACGCCATAGCGGAACTCGGCGCCCATCAGGCGAATGATCTCGACCTCGGCCTCGATAACATCCTTCTGCAGCTTAAAGCTGGGAATACCGTAGGTGAGCATGCCGCCCGGGCGCTCGTTCTTCTCGAATACGACGGGCTTGTAGCCCTTCTCGGCCAGGTAGAAAGCGCAGGACAGGCCGGCCGGGCCGGCACCGATAATGGCGATCTTCTGATCGAAGCCGCCGGCGCGTGTCGGCGTCACCACGGGTGGAACATAGCGGGTCGCGGCATCCAGATCGCGCTGGGCGATGAACTTCTTGACCTCGTCGATAGCCACGGCGGCGTCCACACGGCCGCGAGTGCAGGCATCCTCACAGCGGCGGTTGCACACACGGCCGCAGATGGCGGGCAGCGGGTTCTCGCGCTTAATGAGTGCTAGGGCCTCGTCATAGCGACCCTGAGCCGCGAGCTTCAAATAGCCCTGAACGGCGACATGCGCGGGGCAGGCCGTCTTGCAGGGAGCGGTGCCGGACTCATGCGTCTCGATGCGGTTGTCGTTGCGGTAGTTGGGCGACCACTTGGTGTAATCCCACTTGGTGGCATCGGGCAGCTCCTGGCGCGGATACTCGGGCACCTGTCCGCCAGTCTTTTTGCTGCAGAGCTTCTGGCCCAGCTTGGCGGCGCCGGCCGGACATACCTCAACGCAGCGACCGCAGGCCACGCACTTGTCCTTCTCGACCTTGGCGACATAGGCCGAGCGCGACAGGTTGGGCGTGTTGAACAGCTGCGAGGTGCGCAGGGCATAGCACACGTTGACGTTGCAGTTGCAGATGGCGAAGATCTTGTTCTCGCCATCGATATTGGTGATCTGGTGCACAAAGCCGTTGTCCTCGGCCTGGCGCAAGATGTCGTAAACCTCGTCGCGCGTCACGTAATGGCCACGATCGGTCTCGACCACGTAGTCGGCCATATCGCCCACGGCGATGCACCAATCGGCCGGGTCGTCGGCACAGCCCTCACCCATCACGCGACGGCTCGCACGGCAGCTGCAGGTGCTGGCAGCATACTTGCCATCGTATTTGTCGAGCCAGTGCTCGATATGCTCAATAGGCACCGAGGTGCTCGCGGCGTCAATGGCCTTTTCGACCGGAATGACGTGCATGCCGATACCGGCACCTCCGGGCGGCACCATCGGCGTGGCTTTGGACAGCGGCCCCTTGGAGGCCTGCTCAAAGAACTTGGCATAGACCGGATGCTCCTCGAGCTGGCTCACGCGCATGTTGAGGAACTCGGCGGAACCCGGTACCAGCATGGGCAGCACCCACTGCTTGGTGCGCTCGGGATTTTCCCAGTTGTACTCGAGCAGACCCGTGTAGCTCATGTCGTCGAGCATCTTCTCGATCTGGGCCTCGGGCATGCCGGTGAGCTTGACCATCTCGGGCAGCGTATAGGGACGGCGCATCTTCATCTTGCAGAGCACCTCGGCCTGCTCGTCGGTTGCGGCCTCGGCAAACGACCAGTACTCGTAGCCCAGCAGCTCGTCGCGATGCAGCAGACGGTTGGTGCAGTGCTCGCACAGCTTGACGATTGCCTCGCGCGGATGCTCCGGCAGCGGCGGCACGAACTCCGAACCGATGTCGGGCTCGGCGTAGCTAATTCCCGGTCCGTTGAGAATCATGGTTGTCCCTTCTCTTGCCACAGCCCGGCGAGACCGCAGCGCCCCTCTTTTTTGCAGGCCGGGCATGCCCCCATGCCGTTCACCCGCCATTGTTGACATTGTGTCAAAAATAGTATTGACGAACCGTCAACAATATTCAAGACTGTTAGGCGAACGGTCAGGCAAAAGAGGATGAAAGGCGGCAAAACATGGGCAACAACGCAGCAGATACCTCTGTGGTCGATGCCGTCCCTGCATCCGATAGCGCGGCAAAGCGCCTGACGGGCGACGAACGCCGTCGCGAGATCCTTGATGCCGTGCGCACCGTAAGCTCCGAGCTGGGCGTGTCCCACCTATCGGTATCGGCCGTGACCAAACGCGCCGGCTGCACGCGCTCATTGTTCTACCACTACTTTGCCGATATGGACGCCGCCGTCACTGCCGTCATGGACGAGGCAATCGACGGTTTTATCTCCGAGCTCGAGCAGTGGAATGCCAGCCGCACCGTCGGCGATATCGAGGGCGCGCTCGACACCGTCGCCCCGCTCTTTAAGCGTCTGGTCGCCAGCGGCCACGAACTGCCGCACACTCTGACCTCCAACAGCGGCGCGCTCTACGGCGGCTTTCTGCACAACGTGGTTCAGCGCGTGGCTCAGTACATCTGCGACACCACCGTGGTGGACTTTGTCGCCCATCATGAGCTACGCATCGACCATGTCTACGAGACGTTCTACACCCTCATCATGGGTCTTTTGATGTATATCCGCACGCACCCCGATGTGCCCGACGAGACGGTCAAGGAAATCATCGCCTCGACACTCCACATCGAGGGCTACACCGCCAAGTATCCGGAGCGCATGCCCCAGAACTGACGACATTTGGCCAAACTGCCCGCGATCAGAAGAGGGGCCGCGGGCGTGTGAAAGGAGAGCAGCATGCTGTTCGATGTTTGGGGTAGCGATACCCTTATCCACTGGGCCGGCTGGGCCATGGTCTTTATTGGCCTGATCGTGCTCAACGAGGTCGGCCGCCGCACCAAGCTGGGCGCGGCAATCATCTTTGGCGTGGCTCCGCTGGCCATGACCATCTATTGCGTCGCTATCGCCATCGGCGTCTCACAGGGTGCCGAGTGGGCGCTCACCAACCCCACCCATGTGTACCAGAACAGCTGGTTCCACTACGCCAAGGTCTACGCGGCGCTGGCCGGCTGCTGGGGCTTCATTGCCATTAAGTACCAGTGGGGCAAGATCGGCAAGGCGCATTGGTTCCGCGCGTGGCCGTTTGTGATCGTCGCCATCAACATCTTGATCGCCGTCGTGTCCGACTTTGAGAGCGCCTATCACTTCTTTGTCCTGGGCCAGTCCACTTGGGTCACCTCCGAAGGTGCTACGCAGCTGGCCGGCTGGAACAACGTGTTCAACGGCATCGCCGGTCTCATCAACATCTTCTGCATGACCGGTTGGTGGAGCGTCTACGCCTCCGAGGACAAGACCGATATGCTGTGGCCCGACATGACCTGGGTCTACATCATCGCCTACGATATCTGGAACTTCTGCTACACCTACAACTGCCTGCCCACCCACTCCTGGTTCTGCGGCTTTGCGCTGCTGCTGGCGCCCACCGTCGCCGCCTTTATCTGGAACAAGGGCGGCTGGATCCAGAACCGCGCCTTTACGCTGGCTATTTGGTGCATGTTTGCCCAGGTGTTCCCGTACTTCCAGGAGGAGTCCATCTTTGTGACCCACTCCACGCTCGACCCCGGCGCCGCTACCGCGGTCTCGATCGCCGCACTGGTCGCCAACGTCGCCGCGATCATCTACATCGCCTACCGCGCCAAGAAGCTCGGCCGCAATCCCTACAAGCAGGATGTCTTTGAGGGCACCAGCGATTGGGAGAAGGCCACCGCCCGCCGCGCCAAGGTTGATTACGC
>DBEZQF010000308.1:0-11020 GCA_048254795.1 Collinsella sp.
ACCGGGACGGGTTCAACGGCAGGCCCCGCCGACCGATTGCAAGCGGTCGGCGGGGCCATTGTGGCTCTTGACAGCGGATTGGGTCATATGAGCGAACGGACACCAGGGCGAGCAAGGTGCCTTGAAACGAGGCGGCATTGATCTTTTGATCATGCCGCCGAAGTTGAAAGGCAGATTGCCGCTCTGGCGGGTTTGCAGCGTCAACTGGTTACGCGGTTTGGTAAAACCGCGTAACTCTAGTAGTTGGCTTCGTAGCCGTTGCCGTCGCCGGTGGGCTCTTCGTAGTAGTCCGAATCGCTTGAATCGCTTGAGTCATCGGAATCGTCAGAGCTGACCGATGAGGTTGCGGTACCGTTTGCGTAATCGTCAGACGTGTTGTTGTTCAGGTCGCCGATCGTAGAGCTGGAACCGTCGGAAAGACCCATGGTGTTGGGACCCTTGGGATCCTTGCCGGCATCGACGCGCTCCATCATTTCCTTGAGCTCGTCCTCGTAGACAAAGACGTAGCTCACACCGTCGATCATGGTGCTGTCGTCGGCGTACGAGGGCAGGTTGGCCGAGTAGATACCGTCGACATCCATACCGCGCATGGCGTTGACCGTAGCCACGATATCCTGAACGCTCATATCGGTTACGAGCATATCGGACAGCGAATTAACCAGGCCAAAGATCTTCGTGGCATCGAAGTTATTGAGAATCTGGTTGGCAAGGGCGCCAAGCACCTGGCGCTGGTGGCGCATGCGCGTGTAATCGCCGTCGGCATAGGTGTAGCGGCAGCGGGCATAGGTAAGGGCGGTGGCACCGTCCATATGCTGCTGGCCAGCGGTAATCTTAATATCCAGGTGCTCGGGGTCGTCAACATCATCGGTTGCGTTAATGTCGATACCGCCAACCGAATCAATCAGCGCCTGCATACCGTCGAAGCTGACCTCGGCATAGTGGGAAATCTGAACACCGCACAGCTCGTTGACCGCCTCGACCATGGCCTCGGCGCCGCCAACGGTATGGCAGGCGTTGATCTTCATGGTCTCGCCCTTGTACTCGACCTTGGTGTCGCGCGGAACGGAAATGAGCGTCGCCTGCTTTTGCGTGGGGTCGATGCGTGCTAGGATAATCGAGTCGGCACGATACGTATCCTCGCCCGGACGGCCATCGGTGCCAAGAAGCAGCACGTAGAACGGATCCTTTGCCTCATCGGTGTCAACCAGAACCCGACGCAGATTGTCGGTAATGACATTAGAATCGCCGAGCTTGCCCATAATGGTGGCAAACCACAGGCCGGCAGCGGTAGTGGCACTCAGCAGCACGCCAAGCACGACAATGAGCGCGACGTGACGAATCGTGTGGCTACGGCGACGTTGACGAGCGCGCTCGGAATAGCGAGCCACGTTATCGCGACTGTAGATCTTGGCCTGCGCACCAGTTGAGGGTCTTCGGGTGGTGGTATCCGCGAGGGGCTTTTTATTAAACATAGGCAACCTGTATTAGTAGATGACGGGATCGGGGACGGTAGCATGCTCGACATGCGCACCGAGCGCCTGCAGCTTTTCGACAAACTGCTCGTAGCCGCGCTTGATGTGATGGATAGCCGAAACCTCGGTCGTCCCGTCGGCGATCAAGCCCGCTACGACGAGGGCCGCTCCGCCGCGCAGATCGGGCGAGGTAACCTGTGCACCCGAGAAGCCCTTGACGCCATGAATCATGGCATGATGGCTCTCGATACGAATGTCGGCACCCATGCGCACCAGCTCAGAGGCAAACATAAAGCGATTCTCGAAGATGTTTTCGGTAATAACGGAACTGCCGTTGGCAAGGGCGGAGAGCACCATAATCTGCGCCTGCATGTCGGTCGGGAAACCGGGGAACGGAAGCGTCTGGATGTCGACCGGCTTGATACGCTCGGCACGGTTCACATGAACGCCATCCTCGACGCGCTCGCAGTCGATACCCATGAGTTCCATCTTCTTGAGCACCATGCCCAAGTGAATGGGGCAAAAGCCCGTGACATCGACACCGCGATCGTCGGCCATCAACGCACCGGCAACGATAAAGGTACCGGCCTCGATGCGGTCGCCCACCACGCGATGGGTAACAGGATGCAGCTCTTCCACGCCCTCGATAGTCACGACGGGCGTACCGGCGCCAACAATCTTGGCGCCCATCTCGTTGAGCATGTTGGCGAGATCGACGATCTCGGGCTCGCGGGCGGCATTGTCGATAACCGTGGTGCCCTTCGCGCGCACGGATGCCATAATGAGGTTCTCGGTCGCACCGACACTGGCGAACTCGAGCGTGACGGTGGTACCGCGCAGACCTTGGGGCGCATTAGCGTTGATGTAGCCGTGGGCGGTATCGAACTCAACGCCCAGGGCCTCAAGACCAAGAATGTGCATATCGATCTTGCGAGCACCCAGGTTGCAGCCGCCCGGCATGGCAATTTTGGCGCGATGGAAGCGGCCCAGCAGGGGTCCCATGACGGCGGTGGAAGCGCGCATCTTGGCAACGAGCTCGTAGGGGGCCTCCCATGAATCGACCTGAGAGGTATCAATCTCGAGCGTGTGTTCGTCGAGAACATCGATCGTAGCGCCCATGCCTTTGAGCACCTTGCCCATCACGTGGACATCGGAAATATCGGGCACGTTCTGCAGCGTCGTCTTGCCCGGCGCCAGAAGCGTTGCCGCCATGAGTTTGAGCGCGGAGTTCTTGGCGCCCGAAACGGGCACGGAGCCTCCGATGGCGTGGCCACCCTCAACGCGGATAATATCCAAGGTCTACCCTTTCAAAAAGCATGCCCGGGGTGGCTGGGCCATCCCGGGCATGATGTGTTCGCAAATGGTCGAACGCTAAATCGTTTGACTATTGGGCAAGCTTGAGCTTACACCATGCGATTTCATTATAGAGGTAGGCGCGGCGTGCATCATCCTCCGACAAATTACCCAGCTTCTCTTCAAAACCTTGAATATCAGCTTTAAGCTTGTCGGCATCGACGGTCGCCAAATCGCAAGCGCGCTCGGCGAGAACGGTCACGACATCGTCCGCAACCTGGGCATAGCCGCCGGCCACGGCAAACGTGTGGTCGACAGTGCCCATGGCCTTATCGGAAACGCGAACGTAACCGCGGTCGATCGTGCAGATCTCGCTAGAGTGAGCAGGCAGAACGCCAAACTCGCCATCCGTGGACGGAATCGACACAAACGCAGCGTCGCCCTCATAGGCGCAGCTCACGGGGCACACGATGCGGATACGCATAACCTACTTCTCCCCCATCTTGCGGGCGCGCTCGCGCACGTCCTCAATCGTGGAAGCATAGCGGAAAGCCTGCTCGGGCAGGTCATCGGCCTTGCCGTCGACAATCTCGGCGAAAGAGCGGACGGTATCCTCGACGCGGACGTAGACACCGGGGTTGCCGGTGAACTTCTCGGCGACGTGGAAGGACTGCGAGAGGAACTGCTGAATCTTACGGGCACGGTTGACCGTAAGGCGCTGCTCCTCGGACAGCTCGTCCATACCCAGAATGGCGATGATGTCCTGAAGGTCGGAGTACTCCTGCAGGAGCTCCTGGACCTTGACGGCGACACGGTAGTGCTCCTCGCCGACGATCGAGGGATCGAGAGCGTCGGAGGAAGATGCGAGCGGGTCGATAGCCGGGAACAGGCCGAGCGACGAAATGCTACGCGAAAGAACCGTGGTGGCGTCGAGGTGCGTAAACGTCGTGGCAGGCGCCGGGTCGGTCAGGTCGTCTGCGGGGACGTAGACAGCCTGGACGGAGGTAATGGAGCCCGTCTTGGTCGAGGTAATGCGCTCCTGGAGGTCGCCCATCTCGGTTGCCAGCGTGGGCTGGTAACCAACGGCGGACGGCATACGGCCCAGCAGTGCGGAAACCTCGGAACCTGCCTGGGAGAAGCGGAAGATGTTGTCAATGAACAGCAGGACGTCCTGGCCACGATCACGGAAATACTCAGCGGTGGTAAGGCCGGCCAGACCGATGCGCAGACGCGCTCCGGGCGGCTCGTTCATCTGACCATAGACCAAGCAGGTCTTGTCGATAACGCCAGACTCGCTCATCTCGAGGAACAGGTCGGTGCCCTCGCGGGTACGCTCGCCGACGCCGGTGAACACCGAGGTGCCGCCGTGCTCCTGGGCGAGGTTGTTGATGAGCTCCTGGATCAGAACGGTCTTGCCGACGCCGGCGCCGCCGAACAGACCTGTCTTGCCGCCGCGGATGTAGGGCTCGAGCAGGTCGACGGCCTTGATGCCGGTCTCGAAGATCTCGGTCT
This sequence comes from Collinsella sp., assembly GCA_048254795.1. Taxonomy (GTDB): domain Bacteria; phylum Actinomycetota; class Coriobacteriia; order Coriobacteriales; family Coriobacteriaceae; genus Collinsella. The sequence continues at coordinate 4,278 of DBEZQF010000308.1, forward strand.
TGGTGGTGAGCTCGTCGAAACGGGGCGCTGCATGGTGGATGGGGTAGAACTCCTCCACCTCGGGCATGGGCTTGCCGTCGACGGGCTTGCCCATGACGTTCCAAATGCGGCCGAGCGTCTTGGGACCAACGGGCATCTTCATGGGCTCACCGGTATCGGTGGCGATGAGGCCGCGCTGCAGGCCGTCGGTCGAGGACATGGCGACCGTGCGGACGACGCCGCCCGGAAGCTGGCTCTCGACCTCGAGGATCGTGCTCAGATGACCGATCGGGGTCTCGGCCTCGACCGTGAGCGCGTTGTAGATCGGGGGCACCGCGCCGTCAAACTTGACGTCGACGACAGGGCCGATGATTCGCACGATGCGACCATCACCGGCAGTCGTCTTCTTGGTGGCTTCCTCGACCGCAAGCTTTACGGTGTTATTAGCCATTACTGTTCCTCCAATGCTGAGGCTCCGCCGACGATCTCGTTAATCTCGGTCGTGATCGAAGCCTGGCGCACGCGACTATACGTGCGGGTAAGGGTCGAGATGATCGCGGTGGCGTTTTCCGTCGCGGAGTGCATGGCCTTGCGGCGTGCACCCTGCTCGGCAGCCGCCGAATCGATCAGGGCCTGGTAGATGACCGTCAGGATATAAGACGGCACAAGCTTGCCGAGAACATGCTCGGGAGAGGGCACGAACTCGAACGTGGACGAGATGCGCTTAGGGGCGTCGGTCTCGTTCTTACGCGGACCGTGGGCCATAGCGATCATCTCGGGGTCGAGCGGCAACAGATGCTCGACGCGAAGCTCCTGATCCACGCGGTTCTTGGCGTGGTGGTAGACAAGCTCGACACGGTCAAGCTCACCGGCACGATACGCATCGCAGATATGAGAGGAGATCATGCGGGCCTGATTGAAATCGGGCTCAGAGGAGTTGCCCTCAAAGTGCATGACAACGTTTGCGCGGTCACGGAAATACGTGGCCGGCTTACGCCCGCACGCGATGATCTCGCATTCGATGCCGTCGTTCGCCCAAGAAGCGGCGAGCTTTTCGGCCGTGCGCTCCACCGTCGTATTGAAACCGCCGGCAAGGCCGCGGTCCGAGGCAATAACGACAATCAGGCCATGCTTGACGCTCTCATGCTTCTGCAGCATGGGATCGGTGCCCGAACAGGAGGCGTCGCCGGCGACCGTCAACATGACGTCGGTCAGCGCCTCCTTATAGGGCTCGGCCTGCTTGGAGCGATCGAGGGCACGACGAATCTTGGCCGTAGAGACCATCTCCATCGTGCGCGTGATCTGCTTGGTCGTGGTAACCGAGGAGATTCGCTTCTTAATGTCGCGAAGGTTGGCCATGGGGCTTAGTTCTCCTCTGATCCAGAAACATCCGAATGGTGCTTGGCCATGAACTGCTGCTTGAAGTCGCCGATGACGCGCAAGAGCTCAGCCTTGGTGTCATCATCGATCTTCTTGGCGCGAACCTTGTCGAGCAGCGAGCCAAAGCCATTGTCCATGTACTCGATGAGCTCGGCACGGAAAGGCAGCACGTCGGCGATCTCCAGGTCATCCAGGAAGCCCTCGTTGCCAGCGAACAGCGTAACGATCTGCTCGCCAACCTCAAACGGCTTGTAACGCGGCTGCTTCAGGAGCTCGGTCATGCGAGCACCGTGGGTCAGCTGCTTCTGAGTAGCCTCGTCGAGGTCGGAGCCGAACTGCGTAAAGCCAGCGAGCTCCTGATAGGAAGCGAGGTCCAGACGGAGGTTGCCGGCGACCTGCTTCATGGCCTTGGTCTGCGCATCGCCACCGACGCGGGACACGGAGATACCCACGTCGACTGCCGGGCGCTGACCCTGGAAGAAGAGCTCGGACTGCAGGTAGATCTGACCATCGGTAATGGAAATGACGTTGGTCGGAATGTAGGCCGAGACGTCGCCGTCCTGGGTCTCGATGATCGGCAGTGCCGTCATGGAGCCGTAACCGTTCTTCTTGGACATCTTGACGGCACGCTCGAGCAGACGAGAGTGCAGGTAGAAGATGTCGCCAGGATAGGCCTCGCGTCCGGGCGGACGATGCAGCGTCAGCGACATCTGACGGTAGGCCACAGCCTGCTTGGACAGGTCGTCGTAGATGACGAGCACGTGGCCGCCGGGGTTGGTCTCGCTGGCGGGCTTGCCGTCCTCGCCGTTGTACATGAAGAACTCGCCAATAGCGGCACCGGCCATAGGCGCGATGTACTGCATAGGGGCGGAATCGGCAGCAGTGGCCGAAACGATGATGGTGTAGTCGAGCGCACCGTGCTGAGCGAGGGTCTCACGGATGTTGGCAACCGTGGAGGCCTTCTGGCCGATGGCGACATAGATGCAGACCATGCCCTTGCCGCGCTGGTTGAGGATAGCGTCGATGGCGATGGCGGTCTTACCGGTCTTACGGTCGCCGATGATGAGCTCACGCTGACCGCGGCCAATAGGCACCATGGAGTCGATAGCGAGCAGACCGGTCTGAACCGGCTCGCACACCGGGGTACGATCGATGACGCCGGGAGCCTTGAACTCGATGGGGCGACGGTGCGTGGCGACGATGTCGCCCAGGCCGTCGATGGGCTGGCCGAGCGGATTGACGACGCGGCCGAGCATGGCACGGCTCACGGGGATATCCATAATGCGGCCAGTGGTGCGGCACTCGTCGCCTTCCTTGATGGAGTCGACGGCACCAAACAGAACGGCGCCGACCTCGTCACGGTCAAGGTTCTGGGCAAGGCCGAAGACGGTCTCACCGGTATCGGAGCTCTTGAACTCCAGAAGCTCGCCTGCCATGGCGCTCTTGAGGCCGGAGACGCGCGCGATGCCGTCGCCTACCTCGTCGACCGTTGAAACCTCATGCGTATCGACCGTCGCGGAGAGGCTCGTGAGCTGCTCCTGCAGTTTCTTGGCGATATCCTGGGCATTGAGGGTTTCGGACATTAGGCTTCACCTCCGTACGAATTAGCAGAGTTTGCGAGGGTCTCCTGCGCGATGCGCAGCTGCGTCTTGACGGAAATGTCACGACGCTCGCCGCGGGCCTCGAGCACCAGGCCGCCCACGATAGACGGGTCGACCTGCTCGATAAGGAATACCTTGCGGCCGAAGTCCTGCTCGCATTTCTTAGTGATGGTTTGACGCAGCTCGTCGTCGAGCGGGATCGCCGTGGTGACGGTCACGCCCACTACATCCTCGTCTTCCTCGGCAACATACTTAAAGGCAGCTGCCACCTTGGGAAGAAGGTCGAGCTGGTCGCGCTTGGACATGGTGTCGAGCACGGCGATGATCTCGGGGCTGGCAGAAGCCAAGCGCTCGACCATCTCGAGGTCCTCGAACACATGGTTCTCGGCCTTGGCGGCTTCCAAAAGGGAACGCGCGTAGGTCTCGAGCACCTTGTCCTGATAGCGGCTAGTCGGCATTCAGGCTACCTGCTTCCTGGATGTAGCGCTCGATGAGCTTCTTCTGCTCGGCATCGTCCTCGAGTGCCTCGCCCACGATCTTGGTGGCGACGGCAACGGACAGGTCGGCGATGGAGCTCGCGGCACCGGCATAGATGGACTTGCGCTCGTCCTCGACGGTCGTATGGGCCTTGGCGATGATCTCCTCGGCCTCCTTGTGAGCAGCCTCGATGATACGGGCACGCTCGGACTCGGCGTCCTTACGGGCCTCGAGAACGATGTCGGCAGCCTGACGACGGGCGTCGGTGACGATCGAGTCGGACTCAGCGCGCTTGGCGATAGCCTCCTGCTTGGTCTTCTCGGCCTCGTCGAGGCTCTCCTCGATCTTCTTGCCGCGCTCCTCCACGGTTTTCATGATGCCCGGCAGGGCGACCTTGGCCAGCACGATCCAGATAATCAGGAAGGCGATAAGCGCCGGGATGAACTCCGCCATCTTAGGGATGAGGATGTCCGCACCGGCGGCGCCGTCCTCGGCGAACGCGGAAACCGGCATGAGCAGCGCGGCCGCGGACGCGGAGAGTGCGATCGCGCTCTTCTGGGATGAAAGATTCATACTTGACGCTCCGTGCTATTTAACGATCAGCGCGACAACGAAGCCGATCAGAGCCAGAGCCTCGCCGAAAGCGGAGCCCATGATGAAGACGGTGAACACGCGGCCCTGGACCTCAGGCTGACGGGCCATAGCACCCGTAGCACCCAGAGCAGACAGGCCGATAGCAAGACCAGCGCCGATAACACCGAGACCGTAACCGATAACTCCCACGATTCCTCCTTTGTCGTGCGTGTCTTATTTCACGCAGGATAACCTTTTTATAACTGCCGGGCTCCATGGGTACGGGCACCGGCGGTTTAACGAATTGCCTTACCTTTAAGGCGCGAACGGAAGACTACTCCTCCTCCGCGACCTCCTCTGCCTCAGAGACATACACGGCGGTAAGGACCGTGAAGACGTAAGCCTGGATGGCGCCGACCACAAGCTCGATCGCATAGATCAGGATGAGGATGGCAAGCCAGGCCAGCGAAGGCAGGGCGCCGACGGCGTGGGCCGCGGAAACCTGCTGAAGCAGCGGCTGCATGAACATGCTCGCCATGATGGCGAACGAGCCCATGACCACGTGTCCTGCGAACATGTTGCAGAACAGACGGACGGCGAGCGTGATGAGGCGCAGGAAGGTCGAGAAAAGCTCGACGACCCACACGAGCACGTTCATCGGGAAGCTCACGCCCTGCGGGGCGAGGCTCTTGATGTAGCCGATCACGCCGTGAGCCTTGCATCCGTAGTAGATGAAATACACGAAGGCGAAGATGGCGAGCGCGGCGGTGGAGCCGATTGCACCGGTGCCGGGCTTCATTCCCGGGATCAGGCCGATCATGTTATTGATCAGGATGAACAGGAAAAGCGAGCACAGGAACGGGAAGTGCTTCTTCCAGTTCTCACCCACGACGCCCTTGCCGATATCGTTCTCGACGTACTCGATGATGTACTCGAAACCGTTGACGAAGAAGCCCTTGGGAACCAGGGTCTGCTTCTTCTTGAACACGGCCAGGACGATCAGGAGCACGATCGTGGAGACGATCAGCCAAAACGAGTACTGCGTGATGCCGCAGCTCAGATCGCCCACGACAGGGGTGGAGCTGAACTCGCTGACCAGATGATTAATCTCATCAGGCAGCTTTTCAAAAATTTCCACGACTTACCTTTCGACCTCATGAGGATCTCGCAGCGCCTTGGCGACGCGAACCGTGCAGGCGGCCATAAAGGCCACGAAGCCGATCGCCTCGCCCAGGAGGAACATGCGAAATGCCTCTCCGAACAACACAAACACAACCAAGGTAAAGACGAGCAGGGCGATTGCCGAAACCGCCAGACTCACCATACCCTTGAGCATGTCCGCATTCTGCTTATCGTCAAGAACCGGCTTGAGCGTAAAGACAAAGGGAAGGAAGGCAATTGCGCCCGCGATGGCGCCTGCAACGATAGCGAGCAGATCGGCTATCTGAAACACTGGCGTCCTCACTTTCCTTTTTAACGCCTTACAGAACAGTTCCCGCCAAACATTGGTGACTATTGTACGAGCCAATCGCTAAAGTACAACCGAAAAAGCATCGGTTAATACGCACCTGTTCGTTTTCTTAAGACCTTCTTTATGCCGCAGGTACGGTAATACGTTTTTCTCGAACCCTGCGGGGCAAAACGTCCGTTAACAGGAGTGCGCGCGGTCGTCTTTTGTTCGACCGCGCGCACCATTTCTTCGTATTTTCGACGTTAGCCGGTATGGCCCAGAGATTACAGCGTGCCGTAGATGCGGTCGCCGGCGTCGCCCAAGCCGGGAACGATGTAGGCAGCTTCGTTGAGATGGCCGTCGATGGCGCAGGTATAGATATGCACATCGGGGTCCTTCTCAGTCAGCGACTTGAGGCCCTCGGGGGCCGCGACGATGCACAGCATGCGGATGTCCTTGACACCGCGCTCGCGCAGGTAGCTGATGGCCATCTCGGCCGAACCGCCCGTGGCGAGCATGGGGTCGACGACCAGGCAGATGCGCTGGTCGATATCCTTGGGCATCTTGCAGTAATACTCGTGCGGCTCGTGGGTAACCTCGTCGCGCTCCATACCGATGTGGCCCACGCGAGCGGAGGGTACCAAGTCGAGGATGCCATCGACCATGCCAAGGCCTGCACGCAGAATGGGAACGATGGCGAGCTTTTTGCCGGCGAGCTGCTTAAACGTTGCGGTGGTGATGGGGGTCTCGACTTCGACGTCTTCCATGGGCAGGTCGCGCATGGCCTCGTAGCCGTCAAAAAGTGCGAGTTCGCGCACGAGCTGGCGGAACTGGTTGGTGCCGGTGTTTTTGTCGCGCAGAATCGACAGCTTATGCTGGACGAGCGGGTGATCGACAAGGGTCACACGGGACGTATCGTAGGTGACGGTCATGGGTTGATTGCCCCTTTCGTTGCGGCCGGAAGATGGCCTTGCTGACAAGGCGCATGGCGATGTTGTTGCCGCGCGCCGTGCATAAGTTTAGCGGTTTGTTGTATCGAGCAGCCCATCGCAGCCCTACTGTGCGGTACTGAGCGAGCGCTTGACTGCATCACGCCAGCCCGCAAGGTTTTGCTCGCGACGCTCGGCGGACATATGGGGAAGGAAGGTCCTAACGATCTGGGCATTTTGCTCCAGCTCTTCAAGGTCTTCCCAATAGCCGACGGCAAGACCCGCCAAGTACGCGGCACCGATTGCCGTGGTCTCCACCGTCTCGCATTGCAGCACGGGGATATCCAGCAGGTC
>DBEZQF010000309.1:0-2007 GCA_048254795.1 Collinsella sp.
GAGAACCCAGTTGCGCTGGACCTCGCCCTGCTTGGCGTAGTGAGTCGATTTCGAAATCACTTAGACTCCTCCATGTACAGTACGTGTTGTTACAGAGATTCACGGGGCTCTGCAAGTAACCCGTCCATATTACCCCGCTCGCCGTACGAGTCAACAGGTATTTTGGCTCCGACCAGAGTTTCTGCACATGTCATCCACGAGCCGTGATTTTCCAGCTCTTTAGCTGTTGTCATCTTTTGAGGGTTCGCCGTCGCTAGCGTTCAACGAACTCTTGGATTTCCGCGAGCAGGCGCTTTGCCTCCTGACGGCCCTGGATATACAGGTCGAGGAGCTTTGCCGAATCGTGCTCAACGTGGCCGACCTCGACCGGCTTTTGCGGAGCAACGACCAACGCGCGGCCCTCGCGCTCATATTTCCACAGGTGCATGCGCTGTATGTTGTAGCGGTCGTGGCGCGTCTCGATTCCCTCGAGCAGATAGGGGTAGTCGGCATAACGCGCACGCGCGGCAGGCATAAACTCGTAGGGCTTTTTCTCGTACGAGCGGTCCTGCGTGACAATGACGACCGCGCGATCGAAGCCCGCCTCCTCCAGCACATGCTCGATGGGGATCGAATCGGCTACGCCACCGTCGACGTATTTGTGCCCGTCAATCTCGACCGGCGGCGTCACCAGCGGCAGCGAGGTCGAGGCACGCACGGCGTCGAGGTCGAGCACGGCGCTTTTGACCGGGAGGTACGTGGCGGTTCCAAAGAGCATGTCCGTCGCGACGGCGTACATCTCGATGGGGCTCGCGTCGAACGTCTCGTTGTCAAAGGGATCCAGGCGGTCCTGGACATCGTTGAAGATAAAGTCGTAACCCACAATAGAGCCCGTGGACGCAAACGATGCGGCGCCCATGAAGCGGCTGTCGTTGCAGAAAGCCAGGTTGATGCGGTTGGCACGGCCGATCTGGTGCGACTTGTAGTTCACGCCGTTGAGGGCGCCGGCCGATACACCGTAGACAGCCGGAATCTCGACGCCAGCCTCCATGAGAACGTCGAGCACGCCCGCGGTAAACTGCCCGCGAAAACTACCGCCCTCCAGGACGAGCGCGACCTTGCCGGCGTTCTTTGCCTTATCTTCTGCAGTCATATTGACCTCCTGCGATTGCGTTTTGGCTTTCTTCTACCCAGTTTTGGGATGGCGAGAGCGCAGGTTTTTCGAGGCGGCAGGTGAAGCGGAAAGTGTGTCCCAGTTTGAGGCGAGATTCCGGGATGCGCTTTCCACTTGACGTGTCATCCGGAAACTACGTCCCAGTCTGAGGCGGGATTCCGGGATGGGCTTTCCGCCTGGGCTGCCATTGGGAAAGCGCGTCCCGGTCTGCGTTGCCAAGGCGTTTTCTTAACGCCCGCGCCCTGCACTGAGTTCGATTCTCCGCGGTGCGGGAGGGGATCCGTTGATGCGGCGCATGGCCGGCTGAGATTCGATAAACATCGCATCCGTTTTGAGTCGAAGTTTTCGCGGAGAATCCGCGTATTTGCTTCGCAAATACGCACCGGCTTCGGCCGCCTACCGGCGTCCTCGCCCGCTCGCTACAAACGCTTCGCGTTTGCTTAACGCTCGCGCCCTGCATAGAGTTCGATTCTCCGCGGTACGGACTAGAAATAAAAAGGCAGGTAGATATAAATATCTACCTACCTGTTACGTATGGTGGAGGCGCGGAGAATCGAACTCCGGTCCACGAAAGCCCCCTGATTGGCATCTCCAAGCTCAGTCGCTGGTTTAGTCTCGGACGCTTTGCGCGCAGCGACACGCTCGCGGCGTCCTAACCGGTTCGGTCTTAGCCTGCGCCATACCGATTACGTGCGCAGGAGCATTCCCCTAACATGACGTCGCGCCGGTGTCGGGGAAATCACCGGGTTGACGCGCCGCTATAAACTAAGCAGCGAGAGCCATAGGCTCAAAAGAAGAGTTGTTGTCAATTCAATTTGACGGTACCCCTGTTTAACGAGGCGAGGAGACCTCGG
>DBEZQF010000310.1:0-2959 GCA_048254795.1 Collinsella sp.
TCAACCTTAAGGACGTTACCGGCCTTTACGATGCCGTCATGGCGAATACGATCCTCAAGCTCCTGCATGGCGCAACCCCTTCTCGCGGCAACGATACCGCGCGATTAATAAACGTTGTTCGATAGTCTACCACGGACCGACTCCCGCCCGCCCCACAAGCCCCTACGCATCATAAAGCCGCAAGACCAGTAGATGGGCCCGATTCGTGGCAAGCCTGCCTCCACAGGCTAATGGCGGGCACGCACCCTCACCAAACGCACCATGGCGAGCGCAAAGCCCACAGCGGCCACAGCCATCAACACATAGAACACCGAGCGGAAACCAAACAAGAACACATCCGGACGGCCTGCAACGAAACTGGTCACGGCCTTGCCCATCGCCACGCTCATCTGCCCATACAGGATATGCGACGCCACCGTAATGCCTAGTGCCATGCCGGCGTAGCGCGCCAAACTGCCCAAGCTGCCCGCAAAACCGAGTGCCTCGCGCGGAGCCGAGCCCATATACAGCGAGTTATTGGGACTCTGGAAAATCGACGTACCGCACGACATAAACGCGACACAGCACACGATCACAGGGATAGAAGAATGCTCGTCGAGCGTACTTACCGCAAAGAGACCGCACACGTACACGCCCAGGCCGACTGCCGTGGGACCCTCGCAGCCAACACGGTCCGAAACCGTACCCGAAAGCGGGCCGATAAAGGCATTCACCATCGGCAGCGCCAAAAAGAGCAATCCGGAACTGTCAGAACCAAAGCCGTGGGCGTCCTGAAAATAGAACGGCAGGATAAACTCGGATGCGCCAATACCAACGAACACGATGAGCATGCAGGCAAGGTTAATAGTGAAGGCCGAATTTGCAAAGCAGCGACGAGCGGCCTCGATCAGGGACATGGGGCGCTCGCCGGCATCCGGCTTAACATGCGGCAGCGTGTAGAGCCCCACGATAAACGAGATCACGCCAATGGGCAGGTTGATGAGGAAGATGCTCTCCCAGGGAAAGCTTGCCACCAGCATGCCACCGAGCACGGGGCCACACATCATGCCGAGGGCCACGAAGGTCGCGAGAATACCCATGGCACGACCTCGTTCGCGCGCCGGAAACGACTCGGTGATAATACCCATGTTGTTAGCCATGGCCGCCGCGCAACCGACGCCCTGAACAATGCGTGCCAGAATAAGAACCTCGAGCGAGGCCGAAAGGCCGCACAGCAGCGAGCCGACCGAAAAGACGATGACGCCCAGCTGGAACACATTCACCTTGCCGCGCACGTCGCCCAGACGGCCAAACGGCAACATAGCCACGCATGTCGCAAGCAGGTACACCGAGCTTACCAGCTGAATGCGATCGAGGCCCACGCCCAGCTCCTTTTGCATCACGGGCAGCGCCACGGTCACGACGGTCGAATCCAGACACACCATAAACGTCATGATGAGCACGGTAAATAGAATCGCCCATTTGTTCTTGCCATGGGTGTCGCCCTCTAGGGCAATATGCTCGCGGCGAAGCTGCTCTGCAGTTTTCTCCATATCCATCCTTTCGAGTGGCCCAACGCAAAAAACGGGGCCCCAATCGCCAGCAAACAACCGCGATTGGGGTCCCGCCTACGGAATCGGAACTATATGTCACCGGAACCCCAAGGGGCACCGTCGCTTCATACGGGAAGCTAGCCTAGCACTGCTCAAGCGCCTGCTCAAGGTCGGCAATCAGATCGGCCGTGTCCTCGAGGCCGCACGACAGACGCACCATATCGGCGGAGATGCCACAGGCGATGAGCTCCTCGTCGTTCATCTGGCGATGGGTAGCGTTTGCCGGATGCAAGCAGCAAGTACGCGCATCGGCCACGTGCGTAGCGATCTGGGCGAGCTTAAGGCTCTTCATAAAGGTCTCGGCCGCCGCGCGACCACCGTTAAAGCCAAAGCTCACGACGCCGCAGGTACCGTTAGGCATGTACTTCTGAGCCAGGTCATAGTACTTGTCGCCCTCCAGGCCCGGATAGCTCACGAAGCGCACCTTGGGATGGTCCTGCAGGAACTTGGCAACGGCCAGGCCGTTCTCGCAATGACGCGGCATGCGGACGTGCAGGCTCTCGAGCGAGCTGTTCAGGAAAAATGCCGCCTGCGGGTTCTGCATGGGGCCGAGGTCGCGCATAAGCTGCGCGGTAGCCTTGGTAATAAAGGCGCCCTCGCGACCGAACTTCTCGGCATAGGTCACGCCGTGATAGCTCTCATCGGGCGTGGTAAGACCCGGGAACTTGTCCGCATGGGCCATCCAGTCAAACTGGCCGTGGTCGACGATCACGCCGCCCAGGTAGGCAGCATGTCCATCCATGTACTTGGTGGTGGAGTGCGTGACGATGTCGGCGCCCCACTCAAAGGGACGGCACATCACGGGTGTCGGGAAGGTGTTGTCGACCATCAGCGGTACACCGTGATCATGCGCGGCCTTGGCAAAGCGCTCAATATCGAGCACGGCAAGGGCGGGGTTTGCGATCGTCTCGCCAAAGACGAGCTTGGTATTGGGCTCAAAGGCTGCCTCGAGCTCCTCATCGGTGCAGTCGGGGGCGACGAACGTGCAGGTCACGCCCATGCGGCCCATGGTGTGGGCGAGCAGGTTATACGTACCGCCGTAAATAGCAGAGCTCGCGACCACATGATCGCCGGCACCGGCCACGTTAAAGATCGCGAGGAAATTCGCCGCCATGCCCGAGCTCGTGAGCATCGCAGCGGTGCCGCCCTCCATCTCGCAGATCTTGGCGGCAACGAGATCGCACGTGGGGTTCTGCAAACGGCTGTAGAAGTAGCCCGACTCCTCTAGGTCAAACAGCTTGCCCATGTGCTCGGACGTGTCGTACTTCCACGTGGTGGACTGGTAGATGGGCACCTGGCGCGGCTCGGCATCTCCCGGGTGATAGCCGCCCTGAACACATGTAGTACCGATGGTCTGCTCGCTCATA
>DBEZQF010000311.1:0-5079 GCA_048254795.1 Collinsella sp.
GCGCCCACCTACCAGCACAGCTCGCTCGACTGGCGCGACTGGTGGTGCTCGGATGACGCACAGATCTACCAGTTCATTGGCCAGGACAACATCTACTTCTATTGCATCGCGCAGACCGCCATGTGGGAGGCCCTGGGTTGGGACCTTACGCAGAGCACCGTCAGCGCCTGCTACCACCTGCTCTACATGGGCAAAAAGGCCAGCTCGTCCTCGCAGACGCCTCCCCCGCCGGCAGACGACCTACTCAACCACTACACCTGCGAGCAGATGCGCGCGCACTGGCTGTCGCTCGGCCTGTCCGAAAAGCCGGTGAGCTTTAGCCCCAAGGCATACGACACGCGTGTGACCGGCAAGGACAAGGACGGCAACGAGGTGCGCGCCTGCGACGACAAGCGCGTTATCGATCCGGCCCTTAAGGAGAGCGCCCTTTTGACCGGCGTATTCAACCGTCTGGCCCGCAGCTGCTTCTACGGCGTCGCCGTCAAGGAGGGCGACGAGAGCCCCTACCGCAACGGCTGCATCCCCGCCGGTGCCGCTTCTGACACCGTGGTCGAAGCCGCCCAGCAGGCAGCTCTCGCCTTTGAGCAGGCCATGTACAAGTTCGAGACGCACCGCGCGCTCGCCGTGTGCGACGACTACCTGCGTGCCGCCAACAAGCGCTGGAGTGACGCCTCCAAGGCCGCCAACAAGCTCGAGAGTAACGAGGCAAACGCCGCCATGACGCAGGCCCTCGTCGACGCCTTTACCGAGCTGCGCGTGGCGACCGTCCTGATGCACGGTATCGTCCCGGCCGGCTGCGAGCTCATCTGTGAGTACTTCGACGTTAACCCGGTCGCCTTCTTTAGCTGGGACAACATCTTTGCCTCCACGGACGAGTTTGTGGAGAGCTTGGGCGAGAAGCCCGGTGAGCACCGCGTGAAGCCGCTGCCCCCGCGCTTCGACTTCTTCAGCAAGCACGAGAGCCAGTACTAAAGCACGCCAGCAGCGGCGTGCCCGGAAAGTAGTCAATTTGGAACGGGAAGGAGAGACGGATGTCCAAGCCGTGTCGTCGTAAGCAGAAAAAGCAGGTTAAGCCCGAGCTCAAGCTTAGGCAGTTTGCTGCCACCGAGCTTTCCGACCAGCTTGCCGCCCAACACTCCGCCGCCGACCTGCCGCGCTTTATGGTCGACACGGTCGCCGGCGCCTATGCGCCCGCCGATGCCGAGCTCATGATCGAGGGCTTCGGCGCCGCGGCCGCACGCCCGGTCACGCTGCGCGCCAACACGCTCAAGGCGACCGCCGAGGACATCGTTGCGGCGCTCGATGCCGCCGGCATCGCGCACCAAACCGTTACCTGGTACCCAGACGCCTTTATCCTGCCCGAGGCCCAGGTTTCCGATCTGTGGGATCTCGACATCTACCGCGACGGCAAGATCTACCTGCAGAGCCTGTCATCCATGATGCCGCCGTTGGTCCTGGGTGCCCAGGCAGGCGAGGACATCCTGGACATGTGCGCAGCCCCCGGCGGCAAGACGACGCAGATCGCCGCCCTCACCCAGGGCCAGGCACACCTCACGGCCTGTGAGATGAGCATTCCCCGCGCCGAAAAGCTTGAGTCCAACCTCCACCGTCAAGGTGCCAAAAACGTGCCCGTCATGCGCATCGACGCACGCGAGCTCGACGAGTTCTTCCGCTTTGATCGCATCCTGCTCGACGCTCCCTGCACCGGCACGGGCACCGTCATCAGCGACAACGAGAAAAGCCTGCGCGGCCTGACCGAGCAGTTGCTGAGCAAGTGCGCCCGCTCGCAGCGAGCACTTCTGGACCGCGCCATGGGTGCCCTCAAACCGGGCGGCACGCTCGTCTATTCGACCTGTTCGATCTTGCCGCAGGAAAACGAGGACGCCCTGCAAGAGGCCCTCGACAAGCATATGGACTGCGAGCTCATCCCCCTCGACGGCACGCCGAGCGAAAGCGAAGCGCGTCACGCCCAGGATGCCGGCGAGGAGCCGCATATCGAGTGCAATGCCCTCACTGAGGCCATCGCTGCCGGCCATGTCTCGGCCGTCGCCAACGGTATGCCCGGTACGCTGACCATTCCGCCTAGCCGCGACTTTGAGGGCTTCTACATTGCCCTGATCCGAAAACGCAGCTAGCGCACGGATCCAAAACTCAACAAGCTATTTCTGTGCGCGTTTGCCCTGCTGGTCGCGATGCTGTTTAAGCATCGCGCGCTCCTTGCGCTCGGCCCTTTTGCCCTTGATGGCCGTGACCACAAAGTAGATGACCGCGGCGGCAACGATTGCGCCCACACACAGGCCAATCGAGCCCAACATTGCCGAAAATTCCATACCGCGTCACCTCTCTTTTAAACGGGACTTTCAAGATAGCACCTCGATCCCCGCCACCACAGCTCCTTCACGTTCGCCTGCCCTTCGGTCTAACGGATGGCGCGGCGGGGAAAAATCAACTCGTCAAACGATTTAGCATTCGCAATTCCGGCTGCATCGTGCCGGCCGTCGTCACATAGAATCGAGTCTCCATGGACACCCTCAACGACCTAAACGAGCGCGTCGACGCCTTTGTCGGCACCAGCTCCTTCGACACGCCTGCCGCGGCAAACGACCAAGCTCCCATCGATGTGCCCGCCGAGGTTCACGAGGACATCGTCGCCTCGGTCGATTTCTCCGAGGTCGAGCTCGCAGACGAGTTCACCGAGCCCCAGGTAGCCGTGACTCCCAACGGACTGCTCCCCATGGAGCCGCTGCCCATCGACGGGCGTTTGCGCAAGGCGGCCCTCCGCATGCCCGACGAGATCGAGGAGGCCAGCGGCTTTACGCTCTTCGGCCGTCGTATCAAATCGCTCATCTACACCACCGATGTCGCGGTTATCCGCAACTCCAACGCCGACGCCGTCTTTGCGGTCTACCCTTTCACGCCGCAGCCCGCCATTACGCAGGCACTATTGACCGTCGCCGAGTGCCCGGTCTTTGTAGGCGTGGGCGGCGGAACTACGACCGGCAAGCGCTCCGTGCAGATGGCAGCCGTCTCCGAGATGCAGGGCGCGGCGGGCTGCGTGGTCAACTCCCCCGCCACTGCCGAGATGGTCGAGCACATCACCAACATCGCCGACATCCCCGTCATCGCCACGGTCGTACGTTGCGACGATGATGCGCATGCCAAAGTGCGCGCCGGAGCCAAGATTCTCAACATCGCCGCCGGCAAAAACACACCCCAGGTCCTGCGTGAACTGCGCGAGCACTATCCCAACCTGCCGCTCATCGCACCGGGCGGCAAGACGCCCGAGAGCATTCGCGAGACCATCGCCGCCGGCGCCAACGCCATCATCTGGACGCCGCCTTCGGCCCAGCAGCTACAGGCCGACATGATGCAGCGTTATCGCAAGATGAAGGAAGACGCCACACCTGTCATCTCGCGCGACGATGTGCCCATTATCGACCAGGTCGCCGCCGCCGAAGTCAGCCAGGTCGAGAACATGAATCCCGACGTGCCGATTCCCGACGAAGTCATCGAGCGCGTCGCTTCGATCCACGAGCGCGTCGAGGAGCATCGCGCCAATCGCGGCCTCAAGCCGTCACTGCACGGCTTTTTCTTCCGCGGAAAGAAACGCTAGCCGCAACAGCAAGGCCCGCCCCACAAACGTGAGACGGGCCGTTTTCGTTTGAGCAATCATGCAGCAACGTGATGGGGCAAATTAATCCACGCGCTTGTCGCCCATAAAGAAGAGCGCCACCGTACCAGGTCCGGTATGCGAGCCAATCAGAGTACCGATATCATTGATCTCAATCTTGCCTTTAAGCTGCGGAACCTGTTCCTCAATCAGCGCCGCAACTGCCTCGGCATCCTCGCGGCACGCCGAGTGCGACATGATGCACTTACCCGAATAATCCGCACCGCCCTGCACGTGTGCCATCATGGTCTTAGCCATCTCGGAAATCGCGCGCTTCTTGGTGCGAATCTTCTCACGCGGTGCCAGCTTACCGTCGCAATCGACCGTCATAAGCGGGCAAATCTTGAGCGCCGTGCCGATGATCGCGCTCGCGGCCGAAATGCGACCGCCGCGCAGGTAGCTCGACAGATCGGTCGAGAAGAACCAGTGGTGCAGGTTGAGTTTATGCTCCTCAATCCAAGCGGCCGTCTCGTCGAGTGAAGCCCCGCTATCGCGCACGTCGGCGGCATATTCCAGCAACAGACCAAAGCCCGAAGACGCCCCCAGCGAATCGATGACGCGCACCTTGCCGCCCTGGGGATAGCGATCCGTGAGCATCTGCGCCGCGACGCAGGCCGATCCATACGTGCCCGAAATACCCGACGACAACGTCAGGTGCAGCACGTCTTTACCCTCGGCAACAAACGGCTCCCAAAACTCCTCGTACTCGCCCACGCTCACCTGAGACGTCTTGGGCATGGCGACCGCGGCAATCTGGGCAAAAAACTCGTCCGGCGTAATCGACTGATACAGATCGTCCGTATAGACAACATCGTCGATCTCGTAATGAAAATACGCGACGGGAATATTGCGCGATTCAAAGAACTCACGGGTTCGGTCGGCGGCGGATTCACAGGTCAGGACAAAATCACTCATATGAGGCTCCTTACTCATTGCTGCGCAAATTATCGCACAGTGAGCCTACATGCGGTACATATGTCCACTATTTACCAAATCGAACCAAAAATAGTGAACATCTTTACCACCATCGTCTCCACCGGCCCCACGCATAAATATCTGAAAAAACACCCTCTGTCGTCTCCACCCAACCACCATATCTACCTCAACTAAATCGATTTACCAAACCGTTCAGCCGACAATTCAGCCGCTGGCGCAAAATCGAAACAAAAGCGGCGCATACTGATAAACGTTTGACGCTGTTTATCAGTTTTACCAACCCCATCGGAAGGTGTTTCATGGTCGCATTCGATCGCAATCCGCAAGACTTTAAGTATCTGCGCCTGCTGTCGAGACAGTTCCCCACCGAACAATCCGCATTTACCGAAATTATCAACCTCTCGGCCATCCTCAACCTACCCAAGGG
This sequence comes from Collinsella sp., assembly GCA_048254795.1. Lineage (GTDB taxonomy): Bacteria > Actinomycetota > Coriobacteriia > Coriobacteriales > Coriobacteriaceae > Collinsella. Next base: position 5,034 of record DBEZQF010000311.1, read on the forward strand.
CACCGAGCATTTTATGAGCGACGTGCATGGTGAGTACGAAGCCTTT
>DBEZQF010000312.1:0-2552 GCA_048254795.1 Collinsella sp.
GCATTTAACGGAGAGTTGTCCGAGTGGCCGAAGGAGCACGATTGGAAATCGTGTAGGCGTCAAAAGCGTCTCCAGGGTTCAAATCCCTGACTCTCCGCCAGTTAATTCCAAAGCAGGCCTTCGAGCCTGCTTTGTTTTTACCCCACGCGGAGGGGTGGCAGAGTGGTTGAATGCGGCGGTCTCGAAAACCGTTTGGCCTGTATAAGGTCACGAGGGTTCGAATCCCTCCTCCTCCGCCATTTAGATTGAGAGAGCTCCCGAGAATGGGAGCTTTTTTGTTATCGAAATACGTCTCGATCCCACGCTTCCCCAAACATGTACGTCACCCTCCAAAACCGACATTTTTCGACATCTTTGAAGGCTGACGTACACGTTTGGATTGAGTTCACGGGAGCGGCACTATTCGGAAGGTGCCTCTTCGTCTCGCATGCCCTTCCAGTTGCGAATAAGCGCCTTGCGTAGTTCGTTTTGCTCTCGCTGGTACCCGGTGTCGGTACAGCGAGGCATGCCGAGTGCTTCGCGAATGTTGTTCATGGCGCGGTGAAAGGCGAGCTGGCTGCCGAACTGAGCCGAAGTGAGCGTAACGATTCGATATCCCATTTGGGAGAGAACGGCCTCTCGCTCCGCATCTGCTCCCTTGCGCTCGAACTCATCGTGAAAACCGCCCTTATATTCGATACCGAGCTCCCTGCGCTTATAGGTAATGAGGGCATCGATTTTGAGTGTTCGGGCTTTTGTGCAATGCCAGAGACGTTGAGGGATCTCGAGCGGTTTGTTGAGTTCGATACCTCGGATACCAACGCCGCCTTCGCTTGTTGGGAGCGAGAGGGCAATTGCCGAAGCGGTCTCCATAGGCGAGGCCGAGTGATCGTAGATGTGCCTGAGCGCGAGCCGTGCACGTGTGGCACCGGGTTTGCCGGGGTGCCGATCGAGCAGTTTGGTTATTTCATCCTTGGAGGTAGTGGCTGGTTGCCCGGTATAAGGGTCGGCGGGATTGAGCCTCATGCGATAATCGCCGCAAACTTCATAGCCATATTCGAGATATTCGATCCTATCCATCCACTCGGCAGCGAGCACAAAGGTGAAGGCTTCGTCGGTGATGAAGATTCCGGGCGTCAACTCGTTAATATGCTCGTAGGGAAGATTTTGTCCAAGAATGTGACAAACGACGCCTTTGGTACGAATTCGCTCGAATTCGAATACAACCGCGATATCGATAGTCTTAAGCATATCGGACGGAATGCCGCAGTCGGTAAGAGCCTGTCGTATGCGCGCAACACGTTGCTGGGTTGAGATGCCTTGTGCGCCTATCTGGTAGTCGTGCCGCGCAAGAGACTGAACCAAATTCTGGGGTGCATGATGGACAAGCCATGCGGTTTTATGCGAAATGAGAACAGGGGTATCCATTAAGGGCCTCTCGCTCTGAGCCGGTATCCAACTCTTATGTCCGTTGAAGTGGGGAAATATACCGGATGTGAGTAAATCAACTCACTCATGCTGTGAGCTCAATCCAAACATGTACGTCCGCCTCCAAAGATGTCGAAAAATGTCGTTTTTGGAGGGTGGCGTACATGTTTTGGATCCCTGGCATTCCAGCAATGCCATGTCAGCATCCGCTGTCAACCGTTTACCGAGCAATAGGGTCGCCACGCCCGACAACCATGTACTATGTACGGGCATTGTCTAAACCCACGATCCAAAGGACCCCATCTTGCCCGTCGTCGCTGCCATAACCATTACCTCACATGCCTCGGATGCCATGGTTGCCATCCCGTTTTGGCTCGAGATGTTCGCCGTCGTCGCGGCATCGATCTCGGGCGTGTTGGTCGCACGCGAGCACAAACTCGACCTGGTGGGCGCCGTCGCGCTCGCCGTGGTCTGTGGACTGGGCGGCGGTCTTTTGCGCGATATGACGCTGCAGGTGGGCAACGTCTACATCCTCAACCAACCGATGGCGCTCCCGCTCTCCATCGCCACCGCGGCCATCATCTACATCTTCCCGGCAATCGTCGACAAGCCCGAAAAGCTCATTCCCCTGCTCGATATCATCTCGGTGGGTATTTATGCGGCAACCGGCGCAGACAAGGCGCTGGTCTACGGCTTTGCGCCGGCGGTGTGCATCATGATGGGCTTTTTTACCGCGGTGGGCGGCGGCATGCTGCGAGATGGTTTTATGGGTGTGGTGCCGGGTATCTTCCAGCGCACCAACTTCTATGCCATCGCGGCCATCGCCGGATCGGCAAGCTATGTTTGCCTTGTCATGAGCGGCTTGGTCAGCAATGTCGTCGCACTGGTCGTTTGCGTCGTGGTGACCATGGGACTACGCTGGCTGTCGCTGCGCTTTGATATCAAAAGCCCCACCGAGGATGACATCGCACGCTTTTTGCACCGCAAAAAGTAGGTGGCGCGGGCTCATCCTTCGAAATGCAACCGAGAGGTTCTTTTAGAGCGCCCACGCGTTGGGTACCCTGTTAGATGCATATCGAGCATCTGACGAAGGATTCACTATGCCCTGTAATCAATTCCCGTTGACCCAGCGCCGTAAAGCATGG
>DBEZQF010000313.1:0-1875 GCA_048254795.1 Collinsella sp.
GGCACAATTCCGCATGAGCTTTGCCATCCCGGAGAGCTGGGGCGACGAGGTGGGCAAACGCGTCACGCTGTATGCGAAGGCGCGTGACCTGGTGGCACTCGATCCCGTAACGCTCGAGGAAATTCGACCGGGCGCAAACTCGGCGCTGGGTGCCGTACTGCACGAGCTTCATGTGCCCGACGCGGCATGCGAACGCTCAGAAGTTCAGGTCGGCGTATACGATAGCGCGGATACGACAGGACTTCACGATGCACCGATGACGGCGGACGGCGGTGGCGGCTCAAGTGGCGGCGGTACTGACAAGGGCGGCGACTCCGGCGGAAGCAGCTCCAGCAGCGGCAAGGATCACGGCAATAACAAGCGCCCCGGAAAAGCGGGCGCGCTTGCGGGCACGGGCGATGTCAACGCTCCCCTTACGGCAGCCGCAGCAGCACTCGCCGCAGCAGGCGCCGGCCTCGTCGCCTACAGCGCCCGCCGCACGGTGCTCGAAACCGACACCGCCGATGAGGTCAATTCGGATAAGCCTCGCTAGCTCTCAGTTACCTTTGCGAGAGACGCCGACTCGGCTCATCGAACATCAAAATGGGCTGGTTCTGGATACCCAGAGCCGGCCCATTACGCATTAGATATCGTCAGTGGAGTCGAGTTCTACCTCGAGCTTGGCACGGCGTCTTTTCGCCGTGAAAAACGTTGCGCACAGGGCAGCAAACGTGGCCGCGAAAATCGTCACACCGCAGAACACGCCCGTGGCCAGGTTCGCCAACCAAAAGACGCTTTCGAGCGGTACGATCTGCGCCTCAGCGATACAGCGCATTGCGGCAATAACAAGCGCGAACGAGGCGCCGCTAAGACCGCTGACAAGCAGGAAATATCCAACAGGAAGATGCTCAGTTTGCCCAAAACGATTGGTATCGACATAGCCCTTCCGCGTTTGCAGTCCTGCGCAAATCAGCATCACGAGAACGAGCCACAAATACATGGCTGCCTCGAACGGCGTTGCAAAGCCATGCGGCATTTCACTGGCGTCGCTGTGAACCCACGCAACCTGTCGAGCTATAAACTGGTAGAAAAAAATCATCAACATGCCAAACGAAAGCAGTACGAAACCAATCTTGTAGATCTTCGCGCTCTCAGCCTCCAGGCGCTCGTCCTTTGGGCCGGCATATTCACGCCACTTTTGCACGAGTTTTAAATCTTCAAATTTCATAGCGAACTCCTAAAGAGCGTCAGGGTCGACGTCGCTCTCGTCTTCCCAAAACAAGTCGTTCAACGTAACGCGCAGCACCTTACAGATTGCCACGCACAAATTGAGCGTGGGGTTGTAGCCGCCCGCCTCGATAAGACCGATAGTCTGGCGCGTAACGCCCACGGCCTCGGCCAAGTCAGCTTGCGAAAGGCCAACCGCCGCGCGCGCCGCCTTCATGCGTAGGTTCTTTTTGCCCGGCATGGAGTTCCTTTCGTAGTAATGGACAGATATCCGTTGCAACATGACAGAAATATATTGCATCCATCAGCCAATGTCAACTATATCTGTCATTACGGAAACCATATCCGCCATCGCTATGCGGACATAGCAATTTCGATTCGCTATTCAAACTTACTCGGACAGAGCCGACTCGGTTTTGTCCGAGTAAACGAATCTCCATCGAACTTCGAACGATTGTTCGATGGATTTCGTGTTGGTTGGAATCGTCTGTGGGCTGGGCTATGCTACCTTGACTATCTATATGACTAAAACGCAGCAAAGGAGCACCGAGAGAGCGAGTATGGCAAAAAACACCGCAAACTATGGTAACGACAGTATCCGCCAGCTCAAGGACGAGGAGCGCGTACGCCTGCGCCCCGCCGTCATCTTTGGCTCGGACGGACTCGACG
>DBEZQF010000314.1:0-2987 GCA_048254795.1 Collinsella sp.
CTTTCGTAAGGCCCCCGCGAGCTACAGCGCCCGCCGTTGAGGCCCACAAACTAACCACTCGCCTAATATACCTTTTTTTTGACTTGAATTTCACGAGAATGCTCGAAATTGAAAATCAAATTTACGTTAAAACGTTTTAAAGAATAAAATAGCAGCTAAATCCGTATATAAGTCGATACTTCAAACTACTTGTTTGCTTCAATGAGCTTTTCAAGCCTCAAAACGCGATGGTACAGGGCAGACTTCGACAAGGGAGGGTCAGCCATCTCGCCCAGATCGCGCAGCGACAGATCGGGATAGCGCTCGCGCAGGTCGCAAAAGACTGCCAAGGCGTCCGGAAGCGTGTCGCGCAAACCCCGCTGTTCGAGCTCATCGATCAACGCAAGCTGATGCTGGGCGGCACCCGCACTTCTGGTCTGATTGGCCAGTTCGGCATTCACGCGACGGTTTACGTCGTTCTTAACCAATTTGACCGCGCGCGCTTCCTCGATCTCGGCAACGCTGCGCTTGGCGCCAATCAGCTTTAGGAGCTGCTCGATCTCCTCGGCGCTCTTAATGTAGACAGCAAAGGATCCGCGCCGCGCGTTAACGCGCGCATGGACCCCAATCTGCTCCAATAGATCGCAAAGTCCCCGGGCATACTGCTCGCCCTGCACCGCGATCTCCAAATGAAAGTCGCCGCGGGGATCGGCCACGAAACCGCCGGCGATGAGCGCGCCGCGGATGTAGGCAAGCCTGCAGCAGGGACGGGCAACGATGTGCCGGGGAACACCGGCGACGAGCCCTCCCCTGCGGTCGAGAATGCCCAGCAGCACCAGAGCCTTGTCCAGGTCGGGTTGATCGGGCAGGGTAATGAGATAGTTACGGACCTTATGCAAGACCGATTTACGAACGGTGAATTCCGTTTTGAGCTTAAGGATGCGATGCGTCAGCGTGATCATCGTGCGCGCGACGGCACCCGTCTCGGTCGCGACCGTCAAACGATACCGCCCGGAGCCGGCCAGCGAAAGTGTACCGCTCACACGCGTCAGGGCGGCAAGCGTCGACAAATCGCAGTATTCACATTCGGGTTCGCAGCGCGCGAGCTCGTCACGCACCTCGGCGGTAAACGACATGCAGGCCTATGCTTTCGTGTTGGCGCGCGACAGGTCGCGATGGGAAATGCTCACATGATATTGGGCACCTTCTAAATAACGTGCCGTGGCCTCGGCGATGGCAACGCTGCGGTGTTGACCGCCCGTGCAGCCGATGGCAATAGAAAGCTGTGGCTTGCCCTCCGCGATATAGCCGGGCATGACCGTATCGAGCAGCTGCGTCCAGGCCTTCCAGAACTCCTGGGTCTTGGGATGGTCCAGAACAAAGTCGGAGACTTTCTTATCGAGACCGGTCATGGTGCGCATCTCGGGATCGTAGAACGGATTGGGCAGGAAGCGGACGTCGATCATAATGTCCGCCTCGACGGGCATGCCGTGCTTAAAGCCAAACGAGAACACGTGAACGTCCATGAGCTGCTGGTCGGACAGCTCGGAGAACGCCATGCGCAATTTGTTGCGCAGGGCAGAGGTGCGCAGGCGGCTCGTGTCGATGATCATATCGGCTCGATCGCGCACGCCCTGCAGCTGCAGGCGCTCGCGCTGAATCGCATCGGCCGTAGTCTCCCCCGGCTTGGCAATGGGGTGGCGGCGGCGGTTTTCGCTATAACGACGGATCAGCACCTCGTCAGAGGCCTCGAGAAACACGATGTCACAGCTCATCTCGCGCTCCTCGAGTGCGGCAACGGCATCGAGCAGCTCATCGAACAAGCCCTGGCTGCGCAGGTCGCAGGTGACGGCAAGATGCCTGCCCACGCCCGTATTGATGCCGACGAGTTCGGCAAGCTGGGCGATCAGACGCGGAGGCAAGTTGTCGATGCAAAAGTAGCCCATGTCCTCGAACACATGCATGGCCTGCGTTCGGCCCGATCCGGACATTCCGGTGATGATGACGATATCGGGGATGCGCTCCGAGCGCTCCGCCGCATCCATGGCATCTCCCTTTTGCATGTGTGCCTCCTAAAACAAGCGCGGGACCCGGCCAGCGGATCCCGCGCGATCAATTGCCTTTATTGAGTATACCGCCCCAAGCGGATACGAGGCCTGTCTTACGCCTCAAGCGCAGCCTTGAACCAACTTGTAATACTCGTGGGGTGCGTGATGGCGGTGCCGACGACAACGGCCCAGGCGCCCGCATCAATCGCGGCGCGGGCCTCCTCGGGCGTGTGCACGCGGCCCTCGCAGATGATGGGAAGACCGGGGAATTCCTCGGTCGCCTGACGCAGAAGCGGCAGATCGGGGCCATCGGCCATGGTGCAGTCGATAGCGGCAACACCATGAGAAAGCGTGGTGGACACCAGGTCGAAGCCCATGTCGACAGCACGACGAATATCCTCGATGGTGGCACAGTCGGCCATCAGGAGCACGCCCTCCTCGTGCAGCGGACGGAAGGTGTCCTCGACGGTCTTGCCATCGGGACGCGGGCGATCGGTGGCGTCAATCGCCACGATATCGGCACCGGCGGCAACGCAGGCGCGAGCGTGGCGCAGCGTCGGCGTGATGTAGACGCCCTCGTGCCCATCCTTCCACAAGCCGATGACGGGGACCTCACAGCGGCCCTTAATGGCGGCGATGTCGGCAAGGCCCTGGCAGCGAATGGCGGCGGCGCCGCCGAGCTCGCAAGCGCGAGACATTTGAGCCATGGTCTCGGGCGTGCGAAGCGGCTCGCCCATATACGCCTGAACGCTCACGACGAGCTTGCCCTTCAGGGATTGAATCAAAGGATCGACGGTCATGTTCGACTCAACCTTTCTTAAAACAGCCTTCTGAGACACCGCACCTTGACGTTCAAACCGTCGCTCACGTACCGAAGTACGCTTCGCTCCTCTTCACGTCAATCTGCGGCACCTCAGAAGGCGCACTTGGTAGTTATGTTTACTTCAACGATGCAAGAAG
>DBEZQF010000315.1:0-1650 GCA_048254795.1 Collinsella sp.
TCCTCGCCGGTCTTGGTGCTCAGCAGGAAATCCTGATCGTCCATGAAGTTTTTCATCAAACAACCCCTTTGTTTGCGGAGCGGGCGCACAATACGCTCGTCATCCTCTAGGTGAACGTTCACCATACTAATCCATTACGACTCAAAAGGTGAACGTTCACCTAACAACCATGGGGTGAACGGTAGGTTTTGCCCGTTCAACGGTTGCCGGAGCTGTGACTTGCATGCATTGCGGACCGGTTGGCGTCCCCGAACACCGAACTTGAGCGCTTTTGCTCAGGTGGGTCATGTCCCGACGTACATTTTTGGGAGTATTCAGCATTGGAGCGCGCCGTGCGCCATCCTCAGCGTCCTATTTGGAACGCAGATAGCGCCCGATCGGCATAAAAAGTGCCCCCGATGGCAAATTACGCCATCGGGGGCACTTAAAACAGTCGTTCTGCACCTCATTCAGGGCATGCCAATGCTGAATACTCCCAAAAATGCACGTCGCAAGAGGGGGTACCTGCTCAATCGGCTAAATACCCGCAAGTTCGCAGTAGCGGTCGACATTGCTGGCAAATACCATCTCGACGGCACCCTTCTGGACGGGCACCGTCGGGGTCCTTCCCCACAGCAGATAATCGCCCAGCGTCTTAGCGCCGCGATATGCCAGGCTCGTCGGGTCCTTATAGACAATATTGGTAAAGATACCGCGGCGCAAGGCCAGAGCACTTTCGGGAAACAGGTCGTTGCCGATCACCATGACCTGACCGGCCTTGCCGGTCGAGACGAGCGCGTCGGCAACCACTTCGGAACCAACGGCAAAAACGCTACAGATAAGTTCGGGGGCGTCCGGCGCACTCAAGCGCTTTTCGAGCTCATGCTCGAGTTGTTTGACTTGCGCATGGGCACCTGCAAGATCCTCAACCTGCCATGGAATATCACGTTCGCGCAGGTAATTGTGGAAGGCGCGGGCGGTTAGATAGTGCGAATCGGTATATGGGTCGCCTGTCAAAAGGAGCACGCGGGCGTCGGCCCCAGAAGCATGGACCAGGTTTGCCGCCTGCTCGGCCATAAGGCTGCCTGCCGTCGAATAATCGGCCAAGCTCGCACCCAAACGATTCAAATGCGGACGGTCGCCGTCGACAAGCTCAATCGTCACGCCCGCCTCGGCGATCTGCCCCAAAAGCTCAGTCGCACGATCGTCGCCCGGCGCATAGGCGAGCAAGCCATCAATCTTCTCGCCCACCTGCAGACGCTCGTCGATTTGCTCGAGTGCATCAGCGTAGCCGCCCACGCCAAATTCAACGCGCTCAACCGTAATGCCCCGGTCGATGACCTCCTGTTCAAAGCGATTGCAGCCTTCCCACAGGTAACGGAAAAAGTACGCTCCCTCGCGCGATGCGCGGGGCAGGCAAAACACCAGATTGATATCCTTGCGGCGCAGGCTTGAGGCACTTGTGTTGCGGTGATAGCCCATGGCCTCGGCCTTAGCGTTCACCTTGGCGCGCACGGATTCGCTCACGCCGGCCTTTCCCGTCAGAGCCTTGTGCACGGTATTGATGGAAACGCCAAGCTCGGCGGCTATGTCCTTCATGGTTACGCGAGCGCTCATGCGGTTACTCCGTTATAGATAAGTTGCCAATTAATAGTCCAGTTAACGATACCC
>DBEZQF010000316.1:0-4851 GCA_048254795.1 Collinsella sp.
ACCATCATCATTATCTGCGGCCTGTTTGCCATGCAGCGCGCCGGCACCTCGTCGATCGGCAAGCTGTTCGGCCCGCTCATGACGCTGTGGTTCCTGTTCTTGGCTGGCGCCGGCCTGTTCAACATGCTCGGCAACCTGTCCATCCTACGCGCGCTCAACCCCATCCGCGGCATCATGTTCCTGTTCTCGCCCATCAACCACTCGGGCATCATGGTGCTCGGCTTCGTCTTCCTGTCGACGACCGGCGCCGAGGCGCTCTATTCGGACATGGGTCACGTGGGCAAGGCTAACATCTATGCATCCTGGCCGTTTGTTAAGGCGGCCCTTATCCTCAACTATCTGGGTCAAGGAGCTTGGCTGCTCACCAATAACTCCAACCCCCAGATGCTCGCGATGGATATCGTCAACCCGTTCTATATGATGCTCCCCGAGCCCCTGCGCCCCTTTGCCATCGTGCTTTCGGCCGTAGCGGCCATCATCGCCTCGCAGGCGCTCATCACCGGCTCGTTCTCGCTGGTATCCGAGGCAACCCGTCTCAATCTCATGCCGCATCTGCGCATCCACTACCCCAGCGACACCAAGGGCCAACTCTATATTCCGCTCGTCAACAACATCATGTGGGTCGGCTGTATCTTCATCGTGCTGCTGTTCCAAAACTCCGAGCGCATGGAGAGCGCCTACGGCCTCGCCATTACCGTGACCATGCTCATGACCACGACGCTTTTGACGAGCTACATCGCCGGCATCCTCAAACACAAGCTGGGCGCCTGCGTCTTCGCCCTGCTCTTTGGTGCCATTGAGCTGTGCTTCTTCGCTTCGTGCCTCACCATGTTCTTTGACGGCGGCTACGTCATGATCTTCCTGGCCGCGCTGCTGTTTGGCCTTATGTACGTGTGGCGCCGCGGCACCGCCATCGAGCGCACGCAGACGATCCTGCTGCCCGTCTCCAAGTACATTGACCAGCTCGGCCGCCTGCGCAACGACGAGACCTACCCCGTGCTCGCCGACAATCTGGTGTTCCTTACCAACAGTCCCGACCCGCTCACGCTCGACCGCGACGTGCTCTACTCCATCTTGGATAAGCATCCCAAGCGTGCCAAGGCATACTGGTTCATCAACGTGCATGTCACCGATGAGCCCTATACGCACGAGTATTCCGTCGAGACCTTTGGCACGGACTTTTTGTTCCGCGTGCGCTTGGACCTGGGCTTTAAGGTCAACCAGCGCATCAATGCCTACCTGCGTCAGATCGTTGGTGACTTGATGGCATCGGGCGAGCTGCCGCCGCAGCATCACGCCTACTCCATCTACGAGACGCGCGGCAACGTGGGCGACTTCCGTTTTTGCATGCTGCGCAAGATGCTTGCCCCCGAAACGGACATCAACCGCAACGATCACCGCGTCATGGCCATCAAGTACGCCGTCCGCCGCGCCTGCGGAAGCCCGGCACGCTGGTACGGTCTTGAGAACTCGGCCATCATCATCGAGTACGTGCCTCTCTTTGCCCGCATGCGTCCAGCAGTCAAGCTCGTACGCACCCAGGTGCCACTCGAGGTTCAGATCGAAGAGGCCGAGGAAATGGAAGTCGACATCTTCTCGGACGACTTGGTCAATGGCAACGAGGCCGGTAGGGACATGAACGTCGATCCCACCGAGCTGCTCGAGAGCGTCGCCGATACGCCCGAACAGCAACAGCTCGACGGCCTCGAGAGCGAACAGCTCAACGACGCCAACTTCTAGCGCCGTCACCCATCGACGATAGCGGCCCTGCACCTCGCGAGAGATGCAGGGCCGTCTTGTATTGCAGTAAAGCTAGCGGCTACGAACGACGCGGCTCGGGAACCACGAGTCTATCGGGGCTCGCGCCCTCGGCATCCGTCAGGCTCACGTAGCGAATCGACGGATCCCCATACATCGCGTAGTAATAATTGCCCGTGCGCGCGCTAAAGCATCCGGTATAGATAGTCTTCTCGAACTTGCCATCGCCCATCCTGGACGCCCCCTCAATCATCACCACGCCCTCGAGTGAACGGAACATGCGGACGACGTTTTCGGTCTCGCTCTCCTTTTGCGGGTAATTGGCATTGAGGTACGCCGCCTTTACAAAACGGCTCGGCGAATAGCAGTCACCCGGAATACCGCGCATGCCGGCACCCGCGCCATAGGGCTTAAGCTCGGCGCCACGCCATGTCGCCGTCTGCGGAAAATCGCTTGTGGCCGTGATATAGGTGCGCAGGTTTTCCATGTGCCACGGGAAGGTGGGCTGATTGGCAAGGGTGTCGACCGGATCGTCGTATACATGCAGGCCGTCAGCCATCATCTCGACCACGATGCTACGCTGGCTGTCGCCGATAATCCAATGGAGCAGCGACACGCCCAGCCCCTCTCCGGCAGATTTGGCGACAATCACCGTATCGCGCAGCGCGGCCTCGACCTCATCGACCGTCGAGAACGTCGCTGCCACCCAGAGGGGAAACTCGTAGGCCGCGATATTGGTCTTGCCGTCGACAGGGCCCTCGGCATACTCGGCATAGCCGGGAAAGTTGAGCCCCGCCACAGCCAGACCCGCATCGTTACCGCAATCGAAAAACATGGGATAGTTCTTGTAATCGATGCACATACCGATCACCGCGTGTGCCGCTGTCGCGTCGTCGATAAACGAATACGGAATGTGAAACCCGCGAGGCATCACGCGAACCTGTTGGCCATAGTCAAAGCTCCAGTCGAGGTTGCGGCCTAGATACATGTGGCCAGAATTATCGGTAAATCGAATGCTCGTACACATGGCGCCTCCTAGCTTTACGTTCTTGCTAAGGTTATTGTCTCCAAACAAAAAGGGGCTAAACACAAAAGCCCGGACATGACAACAATGTCACGCCCGGGCTATTCAAGCAGGATAAACTCAACCAAGTTAACCCCGCAGGTCGTCTAAGGGGTCAAAGTGCCGCAGATTGCCACGAAAGAGGAGCGAAGCGTACTTAAGGTACGCGAGCGACGATTGAGCGGCAAGGTGCGGTGCTTTGATCCCCTTAGACCAACTTGCCGAGGCAGTGGTCGATCATATGCTGGATCATCTGTGCCTCGAAGCCCACAAAGTCCTGCTTGCGCTCGCGCATCTTGCCGTCGACGATCACGTCATAAGCGACCTTGCACTTGATATAGCGCGTGGACTTGGTGACCTCCTCGTGCGTCAGGCAGCTCTCCTCCATCTTGCTGGCGCCCAGGCCAAACACCAGACGGGGGTTGTAGAGCACGTGGGGCTCGCCGGCGCCGTCCAGGTAGACGCAGACCTTCTTGGTAACGCCAATCTGGTTGGCGGCAAGGCAGCCGGCATCGTCGAGCGACTTAATGGTATCGATCAGGTCCTGAGCAACCGACTCGTCCTCGACGGTCGCAACCTCGCAACGCTGGGACAGGATAGCCTCGTCGTGGCAAAGCTCTTTAATCATACGTTCCTCCATAGGGGTCGTTGTAACCGCTTAAGTATACGGTACCCACACATTTTCATGCGAAAAATACCGTCCGTCTGCTACAAAGCGCCGAACATCAACATGCGAGGAACAACAGCGTCGTAAAGGGGCTATAGTGAGAACGTTCGTGTCAATCGGCCTAAACTCGGGGCCGAACAAGGAAAGGGTATGCATGGACGAACTATTTCACGTCAGCGAGCGCAAGTCCACAATCGGGACCGAACTTCGCGCTGGACTGACAACGTTCCTGGCGATGGCCTACATCATTGCCGTCAACCCCGCGGTGCTCTCGGGCGCCGGCATCGATGCGGGAGCGCTCGCCTGCGCCACTTGCCTGGGCGCCGGCATCATGACCATCTGCATGGGCATCTTCGCCAACCGCCCGCTCGCCTGCGCTTCGGGCCTGGGCATCAACGCCATGATCGCGGGCATCGCCACCACCATGTGCGGCGGTGACTGGCACGTGGCCATGAGCGTTATCTTCCTCGAGGGTATCGTCATCTTGCTGCTCGTCCTTTGCGGCCTGCGCGAGGCCATTATGGACGCCATCCCCGTGGTCCTGCGCCACGCCATCTCGGTTGGCTTGGGCCTGTTCATCGCCATGATCGGCCTGTGCGACGCTGGCATCATCACCGCTGGCGCCGGCACGCTCGTCGGCCTGGGCGACATCGCCTCCCCCACCTTTATCGTCGGCATCATCTCCATCGTCGTGACGGTTGCCCTGGCTTCCCGCAACGTGCCGGGTTCGCTGCTCATCGGCATCATCGTCGCCGTTATCGCCGGTATCCCGCTGGGCGTCACCCATGCGCCCGAGGGCCTCATCGCACCGCTCGACTTCTCGACCTTTGGCGCCCCGTTTGCCAGCACCGCAGACGGCAACATGGCCATCGTGAAGGTTCTGACCGACCCGATGCTGCTCGTCGTTGCCTTCTCGCTGCTCATGAGTGACTTCTTCGACACCATGGGCACCGCGATGGCCGTCGCCAAGCAGGGCGAGTTCTTGACCGAGGACGGCAATGTCGAGGACATCCGTCCCATCCTGGTCGTCGACTCCGTGGCCGCTGCTGCCGGTGGCTTTATGGGCGTCTCCTCCATCACCACCTTCGTCGAGTCCACCTCTGGCGCTGCCGACGGTGGCCGCACGGGCCTCACCTCCGTCACCACCGGCGTGCTGTTCATTCTCGCCGCGTTCTTCTCCCCCATCGTCACCATCGTTTCCAGTGCCGCCACCTGCGGTGCTCTGGTCTACGTCGGCTACCTCATGATGAGCGAGGCCTCCGAGATCGACTGGTCCGACGTGTCGCAGGGTTTCCCGGCGTTCATGATTGTCGCCGGCGTGCCCTTCACCTACTCCATCTCTGCCGGCATTGGCCTGGGCTTT
>DBEZQF010000317.1:0-2454 GCA_048254795.1 Collinsella sp.
TCGAGGCCCCTGCCCGTCCACGGTGACCCAAAGCCTTTTAGCTTCGGACAAATCCCATCTTGCCACTGAGGGCGTCCTCTTTCAAGGGCGCCCTCCGTAAACGTGTTTGAATTGTAGACTAATGGCCACGTGCACTTGCTAACGCTCGCGAGCAACGATGAGCTGGTCCATCTCTTCGACATGCACGCCAACGGAGCCCTTGATGCTCGAGAACTCAACGGAGTTGCATACCAAGATGGGAACCGTCACATCGTAGCCCTCGGCAGCAATTGCCTCGCGATTGAACTCAATGAGTACATCGCCCTTATGGACGATGTCACCCACTTGCGCATGTACGGTAAAGTGCTTGCCCTCGAGCTGAACAGTGTCCAAACCAACGTGGATGAGCACATCCAAGCCATCGACCGTGTTAAGCGCAACGGCGTGTCCCGTGGGAAAAATAGCCTCGACCTTGGCATCAGCCGGCGCGATCACGCGCGTTCCGGTGGGCTGAATCGCCACGCCCTGGCCCAAAAGGCCGGTAGCAAACGTCTGATCGTTTACCTCGGAGAGCGGAATGACGTCACCCGAGATGGGAGCATCCAACGTAAGGACTCGACCACGCATACCAAAAGACCTTAGGACTTTAGTGAACATGCTCCCCCTCGGACATACCGATCAACCAAAATAACCTTAACAGTTTACCACTTGGCACCCGTTTTTGACCATTAGGGAAGTTCGCGCTTGACAACCTCGACGATGTCGTCGACAACGCGCTGAGTCAGCTCGTGCGTCTCGGCCTCGGCCATCACGCGGACCAGCGGCTCGGTACCACTCGGGCGCACCAGAATGCGGCCGCGGCCGTCAAGCTCCTTCTCGGCAGCAGCAACGGCGTCCCAAATGGGCTGGCAATCGTCCAGACCAGCCTTGTTGTCGGAATGCACGTTGACGAGTACCTGCGGGTACTTCTTCATGATGCCGGCAAGATCGGTGAGGGTGCGACCGGTGCGCTTGAGCACGGCCAGCAGCTGCAGAGCCGTCACCAGGCCGTCGCCGGTGGTATTGTGCTCCAGGAAGATGATGTGGCCGGACTGTTCGCCGCCGATGACGGCGCCGTCCGCGAGCATGCGCTCCAGAACGTAGCGGTCGCCCACGGCGGTCTGGACCATCTCGAAGCCCTGCTCCTTCATAGCGATGGAGAAGCCCAGGTTGCACATGACGGTCGAGACGATCTCGGAGTTGGCGAGCTTGCCGCGAGCGGCGAGGTCAGAACCGCAGATAGCCAGGATGTAGTCACCGTCGATCTCATTGCCCTCGCTGTCCACAAAGAGCACGCGATCGGCGTCGCCGTCGTGGGCCAGACCGATATCAGCATGGGTGCGCAGCACGAGCTCGCGCAGGGGCTCGAGGTGCGTAGAGCCGCACTCGACATTGATGTCCGTGCCGCAATAATCGGTGTTGATGGCATGGACCGTGGCACCCAGGCGCTGCAGCGCGGCGGGCGTGGTCTGGCAGGAAGCGCCATGGCCGCAGTCGACAGCAACGACTAGGCCGTCGAGCCTCAGGCCATCAAGCGTATCGATGGCGTGGTCGACATATGCCTTGCGGGCGTCCTTCATCTTGATAATGTGGCCCACGCCGGCACCGGTCGGCAGCGTGTCAGCAGCCATGGCTTCCTCGGACATGACCCAGGCGCTGATCTCTTCCTCGACAGCATCGGGAAGTTTCATACCCTTGCGGCTAAAGAACTTGATGCCGTTGAACTCCGGCGGATTATGCGAAGCAGAGATGACGATGCCGCCGTCGAGCTCGTTCTGAACGGTGAGCAGCGCCACGGCGGGCGTGGGGATAACGCCGCAGCAGTGCGGACGGCCGCCCTCGGCCATAATGCCGGCGGTCAGAGCGCTCTCGAGCATGGTGCCCGAAAGGCGCGTGTCACGGCCGATGCAGATATCCGGACCAAGGAACTTGGTCGCCGCGCGGCCCAGGCGAAACGCGAGATCGCACGAGAGGTCGGCATTGGCGACGCCACGGACGCCATCGGTACCGAAGATGTTCTGGGGCATAGGATCGCTCCTTCCCTAGCAGGCGATATGCAACCGCCCACCCTAGTCGAAAAAGAAAAGCGGGACCCGCCGAGGAATCGGCAGGCCCCGCTTGTACATTGTATCTCGAAAGGAGATAAAACCTTAGCGCTTGGAGAACTGGGGAGCGCGGCGGGCCTTCTTGAGGCCGTACTTCTTGCGCTCGACCACGCGAGCATCGCGCGTAAGGAAACCGGCCTTCTTGAGGTCAGCACGGTAGTCGCCAGCGTTCAGAAGAGCGCGAGCGATGCCCAGGCGCAGAGCGCCGGACTGACCGGAGATGCCGCCGCCATCGCACAGAGCGATAACGTCGAACTGACCGGCGGTGTCGGTCACCTTGAAGGGAGCAAGGGCGTTCTCAACGAGCTGATGACGGCCGAAATACTGCTCG
>DBEZQF010000318.1:0-8410 GCA_048254795.1 Collinsella sp.
GGTGGGCCGTCAGGGGTTCGAACCCTGGACCTTGGGATTAAAAGTCCCCTGCTCTGCCAGCTGAGCTAACGGCCCGCGGGTGGCATTGTACCACGGTCTGGGACTATTCCCAACTCCATTGGCCGTTCTGGAAAATCACAACTTCACGTCCATCAGGCGTAATGCCCGTAATATCGATATCGTCCGTGCCAATCATAAAGTCGACATGCGTGCTCGAGACGTTAACGCCATGCTCCAGGAGCTCCTCTTTGGACATATCATATCCACCCTCGATGCACTCGGGGAAGCCGACTCCCAGCGCAAGGTGGCAGCTGGCGTTCTCGTCATAGAGCGTGTCATAGAACAGAACGCCACTTTCGCGAATTGGCGTGTTCTTGGAAATGAGCGCGACCTCACCCAGATGAGCGGCACCTTCATCGGTGTCAATAATGCTCGCAAGCGTCGCCTTGCCCACGCGGGCATCGTAGTCCACTACGCGACCGGCCTCGAACTTAATCCAAAAATCGTCAACCTTGTTACCGTGGTGAATGAGCGGCATGGCCGAGTACACGATACCGTCGGCACGCATACGATCAGGCGAGGTGAAGACCTCCTCGGTGGGGATGTTGGGGAAGAAGGGGTGTCCATCGGGCGTCTTACCCTTGCCGCCGGCCCACTCGTGACCCTTCGTCATGCCAATCGTCAGATCGGTTCCATTTGCCGCGGTGTAATGCAGGCGGTCAAAACGATTGTCGTTCAGGAAACGCAGGTTCTTTTCGAATGCGGCGTCATGGAGTTCCCAGTCGCTCTCTGGGTCCTGGCCATCGGCGCGCGCGGTGTGCAGAATCGCATTCCACAGCTTATAGATTGCAACCTCATCGGCGTCTCCTGGGAACACCTCGTGCGCCCAAGCCACGACCGGAGCGCCGGCGATGCACCACGGATTGATGTTGTAATCCAGTCCACGGCGGAAAACTTTGCACTGCGTGTTCTTTGCCTTAGAAGCTGCAGCGGGCTTAGCGGGATCGATGCCCTTAAGGGCGGCGGGGTCCGCACCCTCGATAAAGATAAAGCAGGCACCGTCCTGGGCCAGGGAATCCAGCTGCAGGCGCTTCCACTCGGGCGTCTGCTCAAAATAGCTTTTCTCGACATGCTCGTACGTGAGCCTCGTCACGGTATCATCGGCCCAGATGACCGTCACGTGGCCGGCGCCGGCAGCATAGGCCTCCGCGACCACCACGCGCGCAAACGGCGCGCACTCAACCGGAGACTGAACGACGACTTCCTGGCCGGGCTTAACGTTTACGCCCTTGCGGACGACCAGGCGCGCATAGTTTTTAATCTTGGGCTCCAGGGACTTCATACCCTCCAGGGCCTCTTCGACCGTCAGGGCAGCTCGAATCATGTGCCACTCCATCTATCTATAGAACAGATATAAGGCGCGCCGCAAAAACGACGCGCCTTATATCTTAGCGATAAGTATGTATGCAAACGCTACTTCTTCTTGGAGTCCTTCTTGTCCTCCTCGGCAGCTGCGCGCTCGATAAGAGCGTTGAGCTTGTTCTCGGACATGCCCTCGGCCTGCGCGCGGTACATGTTGCGCAAGGGACGAATACGAGCGAAGTCGTAGATAAAGTCACCTAGGATGATGACATAGGACAAAACGATGCCGACCATCTGGACAGGGCTGGACACCATGCCAGCGGGAGCGAAGTACAGCGAGGCCCAAATTGCCACGACGAGCACCATGCCAATGGCGAGCACAATCCACCAGATGCGACGGCGCTTGGTGTAGTCCTCGTCCTGCTTGAGGAGGATATTCGACACCGTATAGATGCGGTCCTCCTTGGCGCGCTGCTTAGCCTTGCGGGCGCGCTTCTCCTCTTTAGAGAGGCCCTCGAGGTTCTCGCCCTTCTCGAGCTCTTTGCGGCGTGCCTTAGACGAAGCCGGCACGACGCGAACGGAGCTCGCTGCTTGGCGGGCGGGCTTAGCAGATGCGGCAGACTTGCGCGCAACCCCGGTAACTTCGTGGGATTGCGTGCGCTTGTTCGTGGCGCTACGGGTACTCACTTATGCGTTCTCCTTCATGCTTGTGAACTGGGAGCCCGTGATGATCTGGAAGGCCTCGCGATAGCGCTCGGACGTGCCATCGATGACCTCGGCGGGCAGGTGCGGGGTCTCCCCCGTCATATCCCAGTTGGCCTTGAGCCAATTGCGGACGAATTGCTTGTCGTAGCTAGGCTGGATCTTGCCCTCCTCGTAGCTGGCAGCAGGCCAGAAACGGCTGGAGTCGGGCGTGAGGCACTCGTCGATCAGCGTGACCTTGCCATCAATAACACCAAACTCGAACTTGGTGTCGGCAATGATGATGCCACGGGTCGCGGCGTACTCGGCAGCGGCCTTGTAGATCTTGAGGGAAAGGTCGCGAATCTGCGCGGCGATGTCCTCACCCACGATCTCGCAGCAACGCTCGAACGAAATGTTCTCGTCGTGGTCGCCGATCTCGGCCTTCGTGGACGGCGTGAACAGCGGCTCGGGAAGCTTGGAGGCCTCGGTCAGACCCTCGGGCAGCTGAATGCCGCAGACGGTGCCGTTCTCGTCATAGGTCTTCTTGCCCGAACCGGTCAGATAGCCGCGGACGATGCACTCGATAGGAATCGTCTGGGCCTTCTTAACCAGCATGGCGCGGCCAGCGAGGTAGTCACGATACTCAGCAAACTCCTCGGGGAAATCCGCCGGGTCGATGGAAACGAGATGGTTGGGGACGATGTCGGCAAACTTATCGAACCAGAATGCCGAGATGCGATTGAGCACCTCTCCCTTAAACGGAATCTCGTCGGGAAGAATGAAGTCGAACGCAGAAATGCGGTCGGTGGCGACCATCAGCAGGTTTTCACCGGCATCGTAGATATCACGAACCTTGCCACGGGAATCCGGACGACGCTCCATCGTTGTCACGTGAGTCACTCCTTACCTAAATACGACAGAAATGCGGGTTCTTTCCCGCATGTTTTCGCAAACTCGGAGCGGCAGGGACGCGGCCCCTCCTTCACCGAATAGCGAAAAGCTAGTGCTCCATTGTAGTAGATGCCGCGTCCGCCGTGTGCTCGCGGGGCAGATGAATTGTAAAAGTCGTACCCTTTCCAAGCTCCGACTCCACGGATATGTAGCCATGGTGACGCTCGACGATCTGCTTGGTCACGGCGAGGCCGACGCCCAGGCCGCCAGCTTCGCGGGCGCGGCTGGCATCGGCGCGCCAAAACCGCCCGAAAATGCGCGACAGATCGTCCTTGGCAATACCGATGCCGGTATCAGAAACGGCAATGCTGACGTGCCTGCGGTCACTGAGCACCGACACCACGACCCAACCGCCCTCGGGGGTGTAGCGCATGGCGTTGCTCATGAGGTTGATAACACATTGCGTGATCATGTCGGGATCGGCTTCGACGACATCGTCGTGACCCTGGGTCTCGTCCGCAAAACGCAGGCGCAGATCGCGGTCGGCAAACAGACGCTCCTGGCCGTTCACAATCGATCGCACGAAAGGAACCATGTCCACCGGCTCAAGGTTGAGCGGAGCCGTGCTGTTTTCCATGCGCGACAGGTCGAGCATCTGCTGCACCAGACGAGCCAGGCGACGCGTCTCGGAAGCAACGGTCTCCAAATGCTCATCGTCGGTGGGATACACGCCGTCCTGCATGGCCTCGACCGTCGCAAGCATCGCCATAAGCGGCGTGCGCAGCTCGTGTGCGACATCCGAGGTCAGGCGCTTCTCGTGTTTCATATCCTTCTCGAGCGAGGTGGCCATCTCATCGAAGGTCTCACCCAGCTGATCGATCTCGTCATCACCGCGCAGCCCCGTGCGAGCCGACAGGTCGCCGTCACGGATTTGCTTTGCGGTACTGGTGATGCGATGAATCGGTTTGGTGAGCATGCGCGACACGAGCGATCCGATAACGACCGAAATGCAGATTGCAACAACCGCGGCGAGGGCCATGGCGTTAAAGGTCTTCTCCCTAAACGCAGAGTCCGCCTTGGTGAGCAGAGCGTCGGAGCCGATGGCCCACAGCTTTACCTGTCCGACATGCTCGCCGGAAGACGTTACAATCTCGACGTTAGCAACGCTATCGGAGTCGGTTGGAGCAGACGAGACCGGGCTATGCGATGCCCTCTTGCCGCTCGTGTCGTCGGTCGTAGCCTGGTTTTCGCGTACATCGGCGGTGGCGCTTGCCGAGGGCCAGGAATCGTCATAAACGATCACACCCTTTTTATTGACGACCTGCATGCCCAGATCGTCGGAAACCAAACTCGACGTTGCGACCGTGCGCAGTTCTCCCGCGGTCCAAGAGCCGTTTTCCTCATATGAGGTCGCCAACTTCTCGGCAGCGGAATTTGCGATTTCGACGATATTGGAGCGTGTGTAATCCGAAAAGACCGTGCCCCACACAACAGAGACAACGCCCACCAGCACCAATACCGTCATGAGCGATGTCAGAGCAAAAGCAAGTGCCATGCGCGAGGGATAGCTCATCGTTGGCCGTGAATCGGAACGAGGCGTGTTCCAACTAGCCTTGGAACCCGCCTCGCTCTCCTGCTTGTGCTTTTGTCCGATTTCAAAGCGCGCAGGTGTCATATGTGATTTCCCTATTTCTCGTCCGACTTATCGGTCTTGGCCGGAGCCTCGAAGCGATAGCCGACACCATGGACGGTGTAGAGCCACTTGGGCTTCTTGGGATCATCGCCCAGCTTGGCGCGAAGATTCTTCACGTGGCTATCGATGGTGCGCTCATAGCCCTCAAAGTCATACCCGAGCACTTTCTCGACCAGCTCCATGCGGTTATACACACGGCCGGGATGACGGGCAAGTGTGGTGAGCAGCTTGAACTCGGAAGCCGTCAGATCGACTTCCTTGCCCTCGACCAAGATCTTGTGGCCCGAGATATCGATGACCAGATCGCCGAAGTCGAGTACCTCGACGGCGGGCTCGTCGGCCTGATGGGCACGGCGGAACAGAGCGCGAACGCGGGCGACGAGCTCGCGCGGCGAGAACGGCTTAATCAGATAGTCGTCGGCGCCGAGCTCAAGACCGATAATACGGTCCTCGATCTCGCCCTTAGCCGTCAGCATGATGATGGGGACATCCGAGGTATCGCGAATGGTGCGGCAAACGCGCTCGCCGGGGATCTTGGGGAGCATAAGGTCGAGCACGACCAGGTCGAACTGATGCTTCTCGAACTCCTCGATCGCGGACTGGCCGTCGCCGACGCCCACAACACAGTAGCCTTCGCGCTCGAGATAGGCAGCGACGGCGTCACGGATTGCCTTCTCATCCTCGACCAGCAGAATCTTTTTTGCATCTGAAGCCATAACACGGCCCCCCTGTCTCAATTAGCTAAGAACAAGCCCATTTTAACGCACCTGAGCCCGCCAGATGCCGCTATGACGCGGCAGCTCGGCGGGCGGTACTCACAATTACAACGCGTTTATTCCCCTGTTGGCGCCTTTTTAACCCCTCTAAGCTTAAAGAGAGAATAGGCGTGCAGTGACCGTCTCTGGTATACCCTGGCTGTTGCGCACCGTGGCGTACGTAAGGAATGAGTCCGATTTTCCCGCCGTAGCTGGATAATCGCCATACTCCAAAGCGCGGTCGGGCGACAGCAGCGAGCCATAGGTCTTGGCAGAGGTGTCGATCAGGAAATGCGACGCCTGTACCTTAACAAGGTATTTATTCTTCTTGCCAGCCGCACATGCGAGCGGCTCGCGTGACAGGAAGAGGTACGGCCCTCCTTCATTACCGATATACGTGCCCATATTGCCCAGGCTGCCCACGCCACTATAGGCCGCCTCGATAGAAAACACGAAGGTATCGCCCATATATACGGCCTCGAAAGGCAAAACTGACGAAGGAAGGACCAACTGGGCACGCTTGGTGTTGTTGCCGTCGGTCAGATCGATTGCCGTTATGCCGTAGTAGACGCCCTCGTCGTTGCGGACACGCGGCGAGATGGTCAAAATGCCGTCGCTCGCGCGCGGGGCCGATGCAAAGCGGCCCGTCGATTTCCAAATTGTCTCGGCCTTGGATTCATCAAGTGAGCGACGATAGCAAAACGAATCGCTACTCGTTTTATTGCCACCTGCCGAGGGCATTTTATACCAGATGACTGATGACCCGAACGCCGTAAACAGCGGCGGATCATAGTCCTTGCCACCTCGATCGAGCTCAACCACGTCGCCAGAGAGCGAAGCGCCCGACAGATTTTGACCGTAGAGCTTCCACGATGAATTGGCAAAGTTCATCTCAACCCACGCGAATACGCTGTCGCCGGCACGGACATCGTAGAATGCATATCCCGTGCCCTCGATAGGATCCTCGATTAATGTGGTAAGCGAGCCATCGCCCAGGTTGAGCACACCGAGTGTGTTGGCGTGCAGTGCCGATGCGGGCGCCATCATCGCCGCGGCGTAATCGCCGTCGCAGTAGTACAGCAGCGTACCCAGAGGCAGCGTCCATGACGCCGCCGGCTCAAGATCGATGTCGACTGCCTCGTACTCATCCGTAATCGAGATGATTTTGGAATCATCCTTGATAACCTGCGGCTCGCCGGCGGCATCATCGCTGGTGCCCGTTTTTTTCGAGCATCCGGCAAGCACCGTGGCAGCGCCCGCGGCAGCCCCACCGAGTACAAAGCCGCGACGCGATATTCCGTTCTTGATGTGATCGGCGATACCCATTAGGCGATCTCGGTGCGAGCGGCCTCGATAGCGCGTGTAAGCTGGTCGGCGCAGGAGGTCTTTTTCATACCGCAGGTATTACCGGCGAGAACCTCGATTACGCGATCGGCAGGAGCGCCCTCGACCAGCTTGGAGATAGCCTTGAGATTGCCGTCGCAGCCGCCGGTAAACTCAACGCCCATCACCTTGTTGCCGTCATCGGAAAGATCAAGGTGAATATTGCGAGCACACACGCCCTGAGGCTTGTAATCAAACGAAATCATGCGATCCCCTCTCAGAATGTTATTCGAGACGACTATTATCCCCGTCTTTCCCTAAATGCAACGAGGCGCTTTGCCGGCAACACACATTACCAGCAAAGCGCCTTAAAAAGCTAACGTTATGCCCGAACCTACTCGAAGCTCAGCTGCTCCAGACGATCAAAGACCGTGTCGATACGGGTGAGGAAGTCCCACGGATCAAAGATCTCGTCGAGCTTCTCCTGACTGACGGTGCAGCGCGGGTCGGCCTCGAGACGCTCCTTAAAGGTGGGGCCGGAGACACAATCCTGTACCTCGTGCCAGGTTGCCATAGCGTTCTCCTGCACAATGGCGTACGCGTCCTCGCGGGTGATGCCCGTGTCGACGAGGGCGAGCAGTACCTTGGAAGAGAAGATGAGGCCGCGGGTCTTATTGAGGTTGGCCATCATGCGGGCGGGATACAGCTGCAGGCCGTCGATAACGCGGATGAGGCACTGGAACATGTGGTCGAGGGCGATGAAGCTATCGGCCTGGGCGACGCGCTCGGCAGAGGAGTGCGAAATGTCACGCTCGTGCCACAGGGCGACGTTGTCGAAGGCAACCTGCGCGTTGGCCTTCACGACGCGCGACAGGCCGCAGACCTTCTCCATGGTGATGGGGTTGCGCTTGTGCGGCATGGCGGAGCTGCCCTTTTGACCCTTACGGAACGGTTCCTCGGCCTCGAGTGTATCGGTCTTCTGCAGATTGCGGACCTCGGTAGCGATGCGCTCACAGGTGGCCGCGGTGGTGGCAAGAACGCCGGCGAGGTAGGCGTGATGATCGCGGCTAATAACCTGCGTGGACAGCGGGTCGTGAACCAGGCCCAGGTGCTCGCAGACATATTCCTCGACAAACGGCTCGATGGAGCTGTAGGTGCCTACGGCACCGGAGATGGCACCAAAGGCAACGTTCTTGCGGGCATCCTCAAGACGATCCAGATCGCGCTTGAGCTCCCAGGCCCAAGAGCCAAACTTCATGCCGAAGGTCATCGGCTCGGCGTGGATGCCATGAGTGCGGCCGGCACAGAGCGTATTGCGTTCCTCGAAAGCGCGACGCTTGCAAATCCCGCCGAGTTTTTTGACGTCCTCGATGATCAGGTCGCAGGCCTGGGTGAGCTGGTAGCACAGGGCCGTGTCGCCCAGATCGGAGCTGGTCATGCCATAGTGAACCCAGCGGCTGGGCTTGGGGTCGTCCTCGGGAACATCGGCATCGATGTATTCCTTCATGTTGGTCAGAAAGGCAATGACGTCGTGGCGCGTGACTTCCTCGATCTCATCGACCTTCGCCTTCTCAAAGTTGGCATGGTCGCGGATCCACTGGGCCTCGTCTTTGGAAATACCGATCTTGCCGAGCTCCGCCTGGGCCTCGCAGGCCAAGACCTCGATCTCCTGCCAAATGGCGTACTTGTTCTCGAGGGAGAA
>DBEZQF010000319.1:0-5214 GCA_048254795.1 Collinsella sp.
TATCATCAAGCAGCGCCGGCACTTCCATAAGCACCCGGAGCTGAGCCTTGCCGAGGAGCGCACGACCTCCGACATCGCCAACCAGCTCGACGCCATGAATATCCCCTACGAGCGTCCGCTCAAGACCGGCTTGGTGGCAACGCTTCGCGGTACCGCGCCGGATGCCTACCGCGAGGACGGCACGCCACGCCGCCGCATCCTGCTGCGCGCCGACATCGACGCCCTGCCCGTCACCGAGCAGACCGGCGAGGAGTTCGCCAGCGTCAACGAGGGCTGCATGCACGCCTGCGGCCACGACTGCCATATCGCCATGATGCTCGGAACGCTGCAAATCCTGCGCCATATGACCGACGACATCCACGGCGAAGTCCGCATCGTATTCCAGCCCAGCGAGGAAAACGGCCAGGGCGCTAAGCTCATGATCGGCACGGGTGTGCTCGACGGCGTCGATGGCGCCTACGCCGCGCACATCTGGAGTGAGGTCGACGCCGGCACCGTGAGCTGCGAGCCCGGTCCGCGCATGGCCAATACCGACTGGTTCCGCATCGACGTCCGCGGCACCTCGTGCCATGGCGCCATGCCCCAGCGAGGTCACGACGCCGTCATGGTTGCCGCCGAGATTGTCAACGCCCTGCAGACCATCGTCTCGCGCGAAATCAGCCCCTACGAGCCGGCCGTCATCACCGTCGGCGAGCTGCACGGCGGCACCGCGCGCAACGTTATCGCCGGCACGGCCTACCTCGCCGGCACAGTGCGCACCTACGGCGATTCGACCCACGAGGAAATGCCGGAGCTCATGCGCCGCATCGTGGAGCATACCGCGGCAGCTCTGGGCGCCGAGGCAGAGCTCACCGACTACACCATCGCCAACTACAAGGTCGAAAACGACGCCGCCTCGAGCGAGCGCTGCCGTCAGGCTGTAATTAAGTGTCTGGGCCCCACCGGCCAAGGCCATTATCGCGGCACGCTTTCGGGCGAGGATTTTTCGGAGTACCTGCGTCGCGTACCGGGCGTGCTCGCCTTTGTAGGTACGCGCAACCCCAAGATTGGCGCCACGTACGCCCAACATTCCTGCTTCTACAAGATCGACGAGACCGTGCTGGCAAAGGGCTCCATGGTGGCCGCCCAGTATGCTATCGACTTTTTGGCCGAGCCCACGCAAGAGGAGCTCGACGGCCCCGCGATTACCGCGGTCGCCGAAACCAACCCCGATCTGGCCGCCAAGTTGCGCTCTGCCAAGGCGACGACCGCCGAGGCTCGCGACGCTATCCATGATGCCCGAACGGCTCGCCATGCCGCGATCAAGGGCATCCACGACGCACGCGCTGCTGCACGCCGTGAGGAGAAGCACGACGAGTAATCGATTCGCTGGCATCTCGCAGTCATAGCCACATCGCGATGTCAAAGCGGGGGCGGACGTTTCGACACGTCCGCCCCCGCTCATTCTTCAAGCGCTATTTCTACTATTTCTACCCCGTCCCCAAATGGCAGACGGTATGGCTACTCGTCCTGAGGTTCCTCGTCGGAGCTTGGCTCGGACGCCGACTCAGGTGCAGATGCCGGCTCAGGCTCAGGCTCAGGCGCAGGCTCGGGCTCAGATGCCGTCTCAGACTCGGGCGCCGGTTCAGGCTCGGGCGCTGGTTCAAGCTCGGGCGCCGGCTCAGGCTCGGTCGCGGGAGCGGGTGCAGGTGCCGGCGAAGCATCCGGAGCACCGTAACCCGAAGGGGTGGACTTCTTCTCGAAGGGCAACACAAAAGTCAGGACGTCGTCCTTATCCTCATCGGCCCACTCGCTTGCATAGCGTGCGGCCCAATAGCCAACGGCACGGTGCTTGAGCATCTTGCCAAAGACCGTAAGAAATACGGTGACGAAAGCGACCAGCACCAAGAACAGCGCGAGCGTGACGCCACCGCCGGTAACAATTGCCTCAATACCCGTAGGACGATAGTAGTAGCTATACATACCGACAGAGGCAATGGCGCCAAAGACGACCGTCAAGATCCATGTGACAACGTTGGCGACCAGGCCCGTCAAAAACTCGGGAAGGAACGAAGCACAGAACAGCTTGGTCTTGTTGTGCTTAAACGCCGCCCAGACCTTATCGAGCGAAAACGCGCTCTCGACACGCCCGGTCACCGCAAAGTGCATCACGGCGATGTCGGCGAACATCTTAAAGAAGACACCCAGAATCGCCGAGGCAATTAGCGCCAGGACAAGCAGGCCAAGCGAGCCAAACAGCGCAGCCTCGAGCGCATAAGAGCCGTAATAAGAATACGAGCCCGCAGCGCCAATTACCACGCCCTCCACCAGCGAAAGCACTACACCGATAACGGGAATGGCAGCGATAACCTCGAGCACGACCGAAATAACGCTCGAAAAGACTCCGAGACCAAACGACGTGGAACGCATCAGCGGACGATCCATGCCGTCATCGATCTTAAGCGACAGATCGCGACCCCACTCGATGCCAAAGCCGGAACCGCACACGCTCGCAATGCAAGCTGCCAAAAAGCCGATGGCAGCCGCAATGCCGCCAATAACGGGAATAAACAACACGAGCACCGACACAACGCAAATCAGCGCCGGCAAAAACGCGATTTGGCATACACGCTGAAGCACACCCGGAGTCTTGGTCATATCTTGGAACGCCTGAGCCACACAGCCCTTTGGCGCATTCGCCACGGGCGGCTGCGGAACAAACTGCTGGGGCTGAGGCTGTCCCTGGGGAGCGGGGCCAGCGGCACCGGCATTAGGAGCACCACACACGCCGCAGAACTTGTCGTTATCGCCCATGGGGGCGCCACACTGCGAGCAGAACATAGAATCATCCCTTCGTATCTTGAACAAATCACTTGGATCGCAAACGATGTCTTTAGCATCATTATTGCCCAATGTGGGGTCAAATACTCAAAGATGACCGATTTGCAAGGTACACGGCGCCAGCAGGCGGTTCGTTGAATACGTCTGTGCTAGTTCGTTCCGCGGAAGCCCTTGCCGACGATCTCGGAGCTGTCGACGATCGTGATAAAGGCACCCGGATCGACTTCGCGCGCATAGCGGCGCAGCTGCACGGCCTCGCGACGGCTCAGCACGCTCATGATCACCGTCACGCACTTGCCCGAGAAGGCACCGTAGCCGCGACTGATGGTCGCTGTGCGGTTGAGATGCTTGACGATAAACTCCTCGACCTTAAGGGGTTCGGAGCAAATGACCGTGCAGACCTTACGAAGATGGATGCTCTCGATGGCCTTGTCGACCACAAGCGTCTTGGCAAACAGGCCGAGCACGCAATACAGACCGACACGCGGGCCATACAAAAAGGCCGCGATGGTCACGATGCCGATATCGACCAACAGCAGTGCGCGACCAATCTCGAGCGTGGTGCGGCGTTTGAGGATCATAGCGAGAATGTCCGTGCCGCCCGTCGAGGCGCCAATATCAAAGACAATGGCGCTGCCGAGCGCCGGCAGGATCACGGCAAAGCACAGGTCGAGCCACATATCACCCGTCAGAGAGACATCGGTCGGAATGAAGAGCTCAAACAGCGAGACGTAGGCGGACAGCGCAAACGAGGCGAAGACGCTCCAAAGAATCGCCTTGCGCTCCAAAAAGATAAAGCCCAAAACGACGAGAACCGCGTTGATAATCCACATAAAGACGCCGACGGGCAGGGTCGGGAACAGCGTGGACAGAATGACCGACACGCCCGAGGTGCCGCCAAAAGCAAAGTGATTAGGGGTTTTAAACGCAACGATGGCGAAGGCCGTAAGAATCAGGCCCAGATTGAGCTCGGCAAAAAAGCGCGGGAAGCCCGGCTCCTGGCTGCGCTTTTGACCGACACGCTCGCCGCGCTCGATATCGGTGCGATCGACCACGCGCTCCATCGGCACCACGGGAGGACGATGCACCTCCTCGGCAGCACGCGATGCCGCCTCTGCCGCGGCGGCCTCAATCGCCCATGCCTTGCTTTCTGTTTCGTGCTCGTCGGCCATTACGGCAACCCCTCGTTAACAATTTGGAAACAATGCGCCCATTAGGGTAACGCGGAACGCGACGATTGCAACCCCTAGTTAGACGAGCGGTATGCCCACATCGGGGGGCATACAAATAACGGCCGGCCACGCTTTTGCTTGCGCGGTCGGCCGTTTAACGTTTTCGCAGATAAAGCCTGCCAAAACAAACCTGTCCCTTTTTGGAAGGTTACTCGTGCTGGCTGGTGCGGTGCTCGTACTCCTCGGGGGTGATGACGTCCTCGATGCGCAGGTTGACGCCCGCCACCTCAAGGCCGGTCATCGCGGCAAGGCGCTCGGTGACGCGTGCCTTGACATCGTCGAAGATCGCGGGCGCATAGGCACCGTACTCGATAATGACGGAGATGTTGACGACCACGCGATTGTCATCGGTGACCTCGACCGTCACGCCCTTGGTCAGATTCTCGGCACCAAACTGCTCCTGCACAAAGTGCATGAGGTTACCCTTCATGCCCAGAACGTGCGGAACCTCGCGAGTGGCCATGGCAACGATCTTCTCGATCACACCGTTGGAATAGGTCAGCGAGTCCTCGGACTCATCCGCTTCCTCGTCATCCTCATCAGCATCGGACTCGGCCTCGACGAGCGCCTCGTCCTCGAGCGTCACATCCTCGGCCTCGGCGGCGACGGTCTCGTTCTCCTCGAGCTCGGTATCGGCCACATCGACCTTCGTATTAAAAGCCATGGTTCCTCCTTATGCCTGCCGCAGATGCGACAGTCGAATACATATTAGCGGCCGCTAAACAGACGGCCGAAGAAGTTGACGATCCCGTTCTCGCCGTCGCGAATTTGGCCGATCACAGCGCCGATCAGCACGAAGAATGCGATGACGAGCGTGTCCCACAGGCCCAACGTGAGCACCAACACGGCGAGGATAAAGCCAGCGACGGCACCGAGCGTGGTGTTGGGATGACGCACAGCATAGCTCCAGATGGCAGCGCCCGTACCCTTGATGAGACCCATAGCCTCGTCAAAATCCGCGGCTGCCGCGTCTTGTAACTCGGTTGCCTCTGCTTTGGAATCAAAAGGTTCGCTCGCCGGTGTGGCGCTCTGGTCAATCGTCAGGCGCGGCGTACGAGCGGTCTTATCTTGATTGGTATCACTCACCGGAAACCTCCACGGTCTGGACGGTAGTCTTGGACGGCAAAAAACGGACGCGCGTGGTCGTACCCGGCGTGCCGAG
>DBEZQF010000320.1:0-1041 GCA_048254795.1 Collinsella sp.
GCAGGCACGTGCCAACGCACTGCAGCTGGTGCGCCAGTACCCGGATGCCTTTGCCGGGCACGACGTGGAAGATGCGATCCAAAACGACATGATGCTCTTCTATTTCCCCATGGCGCTCGCGGATTTGCGCATGATGGCGTCCTTCCCGGGCAAGGGCCTGAGCAAGGAGACCTTGGTGTACTACGAGGTGCTCGACTGGGCATATCCCAGGGCAAACTACCTGGATGTTCGCCTTATGGGAATTTTGGAGCCGTGGGACTTTGCCAAGGTTGGGTCGTTCGATCTCGCCATGCAGGAAGGCGACTTTCGCGTCGTCTCCGTCGATGCGTCTACCAAGGACCAGGTGGTCATTGATAAGCTGGCGCTCGACGTTGCGGGCAACGACGCCGAGGCTGTACTGGGGCTCAATAAAAAGAGCATCCGCACCTGGGCGCGCAAGGCCCGCAAGCACAAGGACGGCCTAGTTATGGTGCCGGTGTACTTTGTCGACCGTCCGGCAACGGATAGCCGCGACGGCGAGCAGGTGCGCATCGCCGTAAACGGCCAGACGGGCCGCGCGGCCGCGGTGGTGTTTAGCGACAAGCGCGAGACGCATATTGTGGCGCCGCTCAGCCCGAGCCTGCATCTGTCCGGTGAGAGCACCGTGCACGCCACGCCCGTCGAGGTCAAATACGTTAAATCGCCGTTCCTGTACCAGATCGTGCGCCGTGGAGGCGGCGAGCAACCGCGCCAGGTTGCAGCCGCCGTCGAGGGTTCCTACCGAGAGGAGAAGCCCAAACGTCGCGGCCTGCTGGGTGCGCTATTTGGGAAGTAGGGGAGTAGTGCTGGGGTGTTGGGCTGTATCACAAGGTCATTAGATGAATTTAAAAGTGCTGGGAACGTGCTAACATTGCCGATAGCCTTAATCTTGTAGAAGCGGAGGCCGGATTATGGGTTTTGCGGATCAGCAGCTTCAGATTCAGGTGCCGTATTCTCCTGACGACACGTTTAATGCCTTGAAGGCAGCTATGGAAAAGCTGCCTAAAGTAAAAGTTGATAGCG
>DBEZQF010000321.1:0-1788 GCA_048254795.1 Collinsella sp.
CCTTCGTGCATCTTATGGATGGATTAACCGCTTAAAGGTTGAGTGCATTCTAGCGTGAACCGAGGGCGCGTGCTCGCCAGGCAACAGGAGTCGCACAAAACGGCACCCCCGAAACGCTGCGGAAACATTGGAAACATGCTCGCTACAAACGGAACTCCGTAACAAACTGTCAACGTTTGCGCCATAAGGTTTGCCCCGTACCGCAAGACGGCCGCACTGCGGCCAGCGAAAAAGGGGGACACCATGTTCAACATCAACAGCACGCTCAGCCGTAGGAACTTTCTCGCCGGCGCCGCGGCGCTCGGCAGCACCGCCGCACTCGCTGGTTGCTCGTCGGGTGGCTCGGACGGCGGCTCCGCCGATGACGGCAAGACCTTCAAGATCGGTGTCATCGGCCCTCTGACCGGCGCCGCGGCAACCTATGGCGTTTCGGCCGAGAAGGGTGCCAAGCTCGCCGCCAAGGATTTCTCGACCAAGGACCTCAAACTCACGCTTAAGTCCGAGGACGATGTCGCCGACGGCGAGAAGGCTATCAACGCCTTCAATACCCTGTGCGACTGGGGCATGCAGGCGCTCGTCGGCCCAGTCACGACTGGTGCCGCCGTCGCCGTCTCGGGCAAGATCGCCGACGATATGCTTATGGTCACGCCTTCGGCCTCGTCGCTCGACGTCACCAAGGATAAGACCACGGTCTTTCAGGTTTGCTTCACCGATTCCACCATGGGCGCCAGCGCCGCGAAGTTCTTGGCCGAGAAGTACGCGGATGCCAAGATCGCCCTGTTCTACAACTCCGGCGATACGTATAGCTCGGGCGTTGCCGACGCTTTTGCCGAGCAGGCCAAGGCGTCCAAGCTCGACATCGTCGATACCGAGACCTTTAAGGACGACTCTTCCACGAGCTTTACCAACCAGCTCACCAAGGCCAAGGAGGCCGGCGCCACGCTTATCTTTGCCCCGATTTATTACACGCCGGCGTCCGTCCTGCTCAAGAACGCCAAGGACATGGGCTACGACATGACCCTCATGGGCACCGACGGCATGGATGGCCTGCTCTCCGTTGAGGGCTTCGACACCTCTCTTGCCGAGGGCGTGCTGCTCATGACCCCGTTCTCTGCCGACGACGAGAAGAATGCCGACTTCGTCAAGGCCTATAAGGATGCCTACGACGAGACGCCTAACCAGTTTGCCGCCGACGCCTACGATTGCGTTCACGCCATCGTCGAGGCTATCGACAAGGCAGACATCGATATTACGGCCGATGGTGCCGACATCGCCGGCGACCTTGCCAAGGCCATGCGCAAGATCAAGATTGAGGGCCTGACGGGTGAGCTGACGTGGAACGACGAGGGCCAGGTCGAAAAGCCCGCTACAGCCTATGTGATCCAGGACGGCAAGTACATTGCCGCCTAAGTGCATATGCAACGAGAACGGAGGGGCCGTTTTATTCAGAGTAAGGACGCCTGTAACAGAATGGAAACATTACTTTTACACAATAAAGTGGCATTACTGCATAAAGTAATAGAAATACGCATAAATATGGATAAATGGGCAAAACAAAAGAAAAGTTGAAATAATCGCCACTTTTCTCAACTAAAGCGTCTACTATTTTGCGAACGCCGAACACGGCGAAGGATGGCCTGTCGGGTAACCGAAACCCGACGAGATTTGAGAGGAGAGCCGCATGTCGAGCCTCACCGGTAAGTCATTGAACCCTGTTATGAATCGCAGGAGCGTTATCGCGAGCGCAGCAGGTCTGGGGGCGATGTCCATTCTAGCTGGCTGCTCCTC
>DBEZQF010000322.1:0-14359 GCA_048254795.1 Collinsella sp.
GTCATGGGTCATGTTGTCGAACATGATGATGTCGGCGCCGGCCTCCACGGCCTCGCGCACCATGTCCAGGTTCTCGCACTCGATCTCGACCGTCGTGGTAAACGATGCATGGGCGCGCGCCATCTCGATCGCACGCGTCACACCACCGGCGGCGTCGATATGGTTGTCCTTGAGCATGACGGCCGTCGACAGGTTGTAACGGTGGTTGCTACCGCCGCCGATCTCAACCGCCGCCTTTTCAAACACACGCATACCCGGCGTGGTCTTGCGCGTGTCGACGAGCACGGTCTTGGTGCCCTCGAGCGCCGCGGCCATGCTGTGCGTGTAGGTAGCGATGCCGCTCATGCGCTGCAGGTAGTTGAGCGCCACGCGCTCACCCGAAAGCAGCACGCGCGCATCGCCGCGCACCTGACCCACATGGTCGCCGGCGTGCACCTCGTCGCCATCGGCAACGTCGAGCAGCACCGAGCTCTGCGAATCCAGCAGCTCAAAGGTGCGGGCGAACACATCCAGGCCCGCGATGATGCCATCGGCCTTGGCGATAAGCTCCACCGTGGCGGGACGCGCCGTGGGGCACACGCTCGCCGTGCTCACGTCCTCAAAGGTAATGTCCTCGCGCAGAGCCTGCAGAATCAGATCATCGACGACGAGCTTCATGGTAATGGGATTCATGGTCTACTCCTCCACGGCCCGCGTGCCGGCGGCACGGGCCAAATCATCGATTGCCAGGGTGTCGGCGCTCAGGGCGCGATGACGGCCATCGAGCGCGGGCTCGCCCGCCTGCTCCACGGCCAGCGACTCGCCGGTGCGCATGTACCACGCGGCGCGACGACCCCAGACCAGCGCCTCGAGCAGGCTGTTGGAAGCCAGGCGATTCTTGCCGTGAACGCCGTTGCAGGCCGTCTCGCCGGCGGCGTAGAGCTCGGGCATCGAGGTGCGGCCGTCCTTGTCGACCCACACGCCGCCCATAAAGTAGTGCTGCGTGGGCGAAACGGGGATGGGCTCGTCCAAGATGTCGCGGCCGTCCTCCAGGCAGCGCGCGCGGATATTGGCAAAGTGCCCGGTCACCACATCGCGCTCGACGGGGGCAAAACTCAGCCACTCGTGCTCGGTACCGTCCTGCTTCATCTGCTCGCGAATAGCGGCGGCGACCACATCGCGCGGCTGAAGCTCGTCGGTAAAGCGCTCGCCGGCGGCGTTGAGCAAAATCGCGCCCTCGCCGCGGCAGCTCTCGCTGATCAGGAAGGTGCGGCCCGGTTGCGGCGAAAACAGACCCGTGGGGTGAATCTGCACGTAGTCCAGGTGCTCCATCTTAATGCCATGCTCCTGAGCAATGTAGCAGGCATCGCCCGTGAGCTGCGGGTAGTTGGTCGAATGGTCGTATACGCCGCCGATACCGCCCGTCGCCCACAGCGTGTGGCTGGCATGGATCTTAAACGGCTTGCCGGCATGCTCACCCTCGGCGGTATTTGTCAGCTCGTCGGCGGGACGAACCGAGTTGTCCTCGTCCACGGGAACGGCGACGACGCCGGTGCACACCGTGGCCCCATCGCGCTCGCCCGTCAGGATGTCGGTCATGGCCACGTGCTCAAGAATCTGCACGTTATCCAGCTTGCGAACGGCCTGGAGCAGCTTGGTCGTTATCTCCTTACCCGTAATATCGGCATGGAAGGCAATGCGCGGGCGGCTGTGCGCGCCCTCGCGGGTAAAGTCGAGGCTGCCGTCGGCCTTGCGCTCGAAATCCACGCCCATCGCTAGCAGGTCGTTGATGACCGAACGGCTCGAGCGGATCATGATGTCGACGCTCTCGCGGCGGTTCTCGTAGTGACCGGCGTGCATGGTGTCCTCAAAGAAGGCATCGTAGTCTGAGCCTTCGGGCAGCACGCAGATGCCGCCCTGCGCGAGCATCGAATCGCACTCGTCGACAGTGCCCTTGGAGAGCATGATCACGCGCGTGCTCGTCGGCAGATTGAGGGCCGCGTATAGGCCCGCCACGCCGCAGCCGGCAATGACGACGTCGCACTCCATGTCGGGGTATTGCTTGGTTTCCACAGGAATCCTCTCCCTTGTAATGTGGCGTAAGGGGCTGTCCTTCATGCCACATTGGCTTAGCGCGCCGCGTACTCGAGCATGCGGTCGAGCGTGAGCTTGGCCTGGTCGGCAGCCTCGTCCGACACGCCGATCTGCACCTCGCCCTCGCCCGTCTCCAGGCATCGCACGAGCTTTTCGAGCGTGATGAGATCCATGTTGACGCAGGTGGGCTGCACCGCGGGGAAGTAGAACTGTTTGCCGGTGCCCTCGCAGCGGCGCTCGAGCTCGTAGAGTACGCCGCGGACCGTCACGATGATGAACTCGCTCGCGTCCGACTCCTCGGCGTACTTGATGATGCCGGCGGTGGAGCCGATGTAGTCGGCCTCGGCAAGGACATCGGCCTTGCACTCGGGGTGCGCCAGCACGAGCGCGTTGGGGTGCGCTTCCTGCGCGTCAACGATCTGCTCGACGGTGATGATGTGGTGGCGCGGGCAGTAGCCCTTGTTGAGGATGACGTGCTTTTGCGGCACCTGCTCGGCTACGAAGCGACCGAGGTTTTGGTCGGGAATGAACAGGACATGCTGCTGCGGCAGCTCGGACACGATCTTGACGGCGTTGGAGCTGGTGACACACACATCACTCCAGCTCTTGATCTCAACCGTCGAGTTGACGTAGCAGACCACGGCAAGGTCGTCGCCGTACTCGGCGCGCGCCGCGTCGACCGTCTCGCGCTTGACCATGTGCGCCATGGGGCAGTCCGCACCCGGCTCGGGCAGCAGCACGGTCTTGGTGGGGTTGAGCAGCTTGGCGCTCTCGCCCATAAACTCCACGCCGCACAGCACGATGGTCTGCTGCGGCAGGCTCTTGGCAATCTTTGCCAGGTAGAAGCTATCGCCGACGTAATCGGCCACAGCCTGGACCTCGGGCGCCACGTAATAGTGTGCCAGGATCACCGCGTCGCGTTTGGTTTTAAGTTGCTGAATGGCCTCGACGAGCTCTGCGGGCACCAATGCCGCGCGCTCTGTTGCCGTCGTTGCCGATGCCAGGCCGGCCGCAATGTCGCGTGCAAGCTCCGATGCATCCATGTTCGCGCTCTGTGCCATCAAGGCCCCTCTCTTTTGGCGAATCTTGGGGCTTTAGTATGACACCTAGGTTTACAGCTGACAAGACAGCTGTAAACCTAGGTGTAAAGTTGAAATAAAGATTCAATCATGCGGCAGGTCCATTTTCGGACTGGCAAGCTGAGGATGGTCGAGCTCTCGATAGCGCAGGAGGCATCTTTCGCCACCGCAATACTGCTCGGCGCGAGTTGCGCACCGTGGGGCGCAAACGGGGTGTTCCTCCGCGGGCGGCGCGCACCCAATGTGGCAAAATCGAACTACTAAGGGGGCCCGAATGCTCAAGATTATCGCCTGCGACGACGACGTCGCTTTTCTAGATAGACTGCACCGGATGATCGACCGCTGGTCGACCGAGA
Organism: Collinsella sp.; assembly: GCA_048254795.1. Classification (GTDB taxonomy): domain Bacteria; phylum Actinomycetota; class Coriobacteriia; order Coriobacteriales; family Coriobacteriaceae; genus Collinsella. The sequence continues at coordinate 3,509 of DBEZQF010000322.1, forward strand.
CAGGCACGGCAGTCGACGTTGCGCTCGTCACGCGCGGCGAGGACCTGCCGGCCCGCCATGCCGCATCGCGCGCCGACATCATTCTGCTCGACATGATCATGCCGCTCGTCAACGGCATGGACACCGCGCGGGAGCTGCGCCAATCCGACACCGCCGTGCGCCTAGTGTTCCTCACCTCGTCGCCCGAGTTCGCGCTGGAGTCCTATGAGGTCCGCGCCTTCGACTACCTGCTCAAGCCCGTAGCGTACGAACGCCTGGCGCAACTGCTCGACGAGCTTTCGAGCATGCGGCCCGCCGCGACCGATGAGCTCGTGACCAAAACGTCCTTTGGCTACCATGCCCTGCGCCTGTCCGATATCGAATACGCCGAGGCCCGCAACAAGCACGTGGTATTCCACCTGCGCGACGGGCGCGATATCGAGGCGCTCGAGCCGTTCCGCAACATCGAGGACCAGCTAGCCAAAAACGCGAGCTTCTTTAAATGCCACCGCAGCTACCAGGTCAACCTGCGCAATATCGACCACTTCAACCGCACGGACATCGTCATGCGCTCGGGCGCTTGCATCCCGCTGGCGCGCAGCTGCAAGCAGGGTTTCCAAGATGCCTACTTTGCGGCACGGTTCGAGGGCGGGAGGCGCTGATGCTCCCCGCGGTCGAGATGTTACTTTGGGCAATCCACCACGCAACGACCCTGCTTTTTGGCGTTTTTGCCTCGGCGGCGCTCTGCGGCATCGAGATCAACCGGCGTCATGCGCTTGAGCTGGTGATGGTCGGCGCCGTAACCGGATGCGCATTCGGCCTCGCCGATGCCGTCGGCGGCGAGCTTTTCGCCCGTCAGGCATATCCGCTCGTCGTGCATCTGCCGTTCGTCATCTATCTGTGCGTGCGCTATCGCCTGAGCCCGCTGCTCGTTGTGCTGGGCGTCACCAGTGCTTATCTGAGCTGCCAGTTCAGCAACTGGATGGGCATCGCCGCGCTCGCCGCCACCGACTCGCAAATCGCGTACTACGTGGCACGCATTATCACCACGGCCGTCGTCTTTGCGATCCTGCTGCATTGGGCCAGCGACATCGGTCCGCGCCTGGCGGTCAAAAGCCCCACCGAGCTCGAAATTTTGCTCATTCTGCCGCTCGTCTATTACATCTTTGACTACGCCACCAATGTCTACACTACGCTCTTCCACTCGGGCTCCGTGGTGACGGTTGAGTTTTTGGCGTTTGCGCTTTGCGCGTTCTACCTTATGTTTCTTGCTGTGTATCTACGTGAATACGAGGCAAAGGAAACTGCCGAGCGTGAACGCTGGATGCTCGCGACCCGCGACAGCGCAGCCATCAAGGAGCTCGAGGCTTGGCGCCAATCTGGACGCGAGCTTTCGGTCCTCCGCCATGACATGCGGCACTTCCTGCGCGGCCTTGCGGCTTTGATCGAGGAGGGCCACATCGTCGAGGCGCTCGAGCGCATCGACGAGCTCTGTGAGACGAACGACCGCACCGCCGTGCGCCGCTACTGCGCCAACGACACGGTCAATATCGCGCTTTCGTCATTTAGCTCCGATATCAACCGAAACGGCATCACCGCCGATTTGCGCGCTGCCGTGCCCGAGAGCGTCCATGTAGCCGACGTCGATCTGTTTAGCGTGCTCTCAAACGCCCTGGACAACGCCATCGTCGCCGCGAGCGCCGCTCCCCAGGGCAAACGACTTGTCGATCTGGATCTGCGTTGCGAGGACGGTCAACTGCTCCTTTTGGTCTCCAACACGTTTGGGCGCCCGCCGCGCATGGTCGACGGCATACCCGTAGCCGGGCACACCGGACACGGCTTTGGAACCAAAAGCATTAAGCTTGCCGTCGAGCGCATGAACGGCAACTGCCAGTTCCGCATCAACGGCGACCGGTTTGAGCTGCGCGCCGTGATGTAAGGCGCGACAAGCCGGCGCTGGTCTCGACCCGCCAGGGCCGCCTTGCCGGCGCCAGTCCGCTACAGCGGCGCGGCTGCCGGGGTCAGCTGCTTGATGTATGCCCACATGCGCTGCTTGGCGGCTTTGTCAGTGAGCGCCGCCTCAAAACCGTCGAGCGCAAGCACACGACGACCCTGCACATGGGCGACCAGGCCGGGCTTGAGCATGGCGGTATCAAAGTCGTCGATTGCCACGAGCATGTCGGCATAGGTCTCGCGCATGGTATCGGCCGCGCGATCGTCCAGCAGCAGGACTGCCTCGGGGTCCAAGGCCTCGAGCGCCTCGCGGAACAGCTCGCACGGCAGACCCTCGCCTGTCGCAACCGCTCCGTCGCCCGCGCCGGCGACGCTCGCCAGCACGCAGAAATCCTCGGGCGCGTAGCCGATGGCACCGAGCGCCTTGCGCAGCGCGGCACCGTCCGGACCGGCAGCCAGCTCGCCGCCCGCACGCTCGGCATCGTCTAAATCACCTTTTACCAGCACAATCGGCGAGCACGCGTTGCCCGCGATACGCACGCCGCGACCCGCGAGTGATGCGAGCTCCTGCTCGGTCGCCTGGGCGATGGCTTCTTTTTTCTGGCTTTGTGACGTGGGCATGCGCTCTCCAATCGTTTGCGTGCCCACCATTATATAAAAGAGCCGACCGCGAGTGGTTGCATTGCGGGCCGTTGGGTATAAGCACGGTCGTACTGAGTTTTACGCGGCCGAGCCGCGTCGCACTATGGAGGTCACCATGGCTGACATTAAGCAGATTACCCCCGAGAACTTCGATTCCGTCGTTAACGGCAGCCTTCCCGTGCTGGTTGATTTTTGGGCACCGTGGTGCGGTCCCTGTCGTTCGCTCTCGCCCATCGTTGACGAAGTGGCCGACGAGCTGGCCGGCAAACTTGCCGTCGCCAAATGCAACGTCGACGACAATCAAGACCTGGCCATGAAGTTTGGCGTCATGAGCATCCCCACGCTGGTTGTCTTTAAGAACGGCGAGGAAATCGACCGCTCCGTTGGCGCGCTGCCCAAGGCCAGGCTGCAGGCGCTGCTGGAGAAGCACCTGTAATACGCCGGTCATGTGTTGCCGTCCATGAACGGTTTTGCGCCGCTCACCGGAGAGCCGGGTGCTGCGCCCGCGACCACGGATAGTATGGTAATCACAAACAGCCCCCAGTGAACGGGTGCGGGTCGGACGGACTCGCACCCGTTTTCTTATGCGGTGGCGCGCAAAGCAGGCGTAGTAGAATCTGAACCACTGAATAGACTCGTACAAAAGGAGACTTTCCATGCATGACGTCGGAATGAACATGAGCCAGCTTGCCATGAGCGTCAAGCAGGTCGACGACACGATCGAGCTCGCCCACGAGTGGAGCCATCAGCTGCTGCATGCGACCGAGAACTTTGATATGGAGCGCATTGGTGCCAAACTCGAGGCCGCCATGGCGGCGCTCCACGAGGCGCACGACGCACTCGAGGGCTACGAGGAGGCCATCGAGGCCGACCATAACTCCGTTGGCTCCGTAAAGCTGGTGTAGCGTGACCGAGCACGAGCACACCTGCGATCACGGACACGAGCATTCGCACGGGCCGACTGGCGACGCGGACTGCCGTTGCAGCGGCTCCGCCTCCGAGCTGGTCCGCTTTTCGGTCACCGCGCCCGACGACCTGCTGCGCCGCTTTGACGAGCAGATCGCGCGCCGCGGTGACGTGGCCAACCGTTCCGAGGCCGTACGCGATCTGATTCGCGCCTCGATCGCCAAGGAGCAGATGCGAACGCCCAACGAGCAGGTCATCGGTTCGCTCACCATGATTTACGACCATCACACCGGCGACCTAACGCGCCGTCTGGACGAGGTGCAGCACGACTACACCGACGAGATTGTCTCGACCATGCACGTGCATCTGGACCACCACAACTGCCTGGAGATTCTGGCGCTTAAGGGTCGCGGCGAACGTGTCTACGAGCTGGCTGACCGTCTGCTGGGCCTGCGCGGGGTTAAACACGGCGAGCTCACCTGCGCCGCCACCGAGCAGAGCCTGGGGCTGTAACAGCACACATTTCAACGAAGGAGGGTCGCATGCGACATGCGCATATCCATATAACGGGCATTGTGCAGGGCGTCGGCATGCGGCCGTTTGTGTATCGCGAGGCCATGGCGCACGGCATTTGCGGTCGGGTACTCAACGCGGGCGATGGAGTGCATATCGAGGCGCACGCTCCTGGCGAAGCACTCGACGAATTTGTCGCCGCGCTTTCCGAGCATGCACCCGCGGCATCTCGTGTGGAGCATGTCGAGGTTGTGGACCTAGCACCCGGCGACTGGGACGCCGCTAACGAGCAGGGCTTTCGCATTGTGGCGTCGCAGGATCAAACCGCCCACACGACGCTCATCTCGCCCGACATCGCCACGTGCGATGACTGCCTGCGCGAGTTATTCGACCCCGCCGACCGACGCTTTCACTATCCCTTTATCAACTGCACCAATTGCGGGCCGCGCTTTACCATCATTCGCTCGCTGCCCTATGACCGAGTGGCCACCTCGATGGATTGCTTTCCCATGTGCCCCACCTGCGCCGCAGAGTATGCCGACCCGCTCGATCGGCGGTTTCACGCGCAGCCCGATGCCTGTTTTGATTGCGGACCGCATATTACGTGGCGTGAGGCGGATCGCGGTGTTATGCCAGCGGGTGCCGACGCAACACCAGCCGTCGGCTCCACGCGCGAGGCCAGCGATGCCATCATCGAACGCTGCGTCGAGCTGCTGGCAGGCGGCGGCATCATCGCCATCAAGGGTATGGGCGGATTCCACCTAACCTGCGATGCCACCAACGAACAGGCGGTGCACGAGCTGTGCCATCGCAAGCGTCGCAGCAATAAGCCACTTGCCGTTATGGTGCGCGGCCTTGCCAACGCCGAGCGCCTGTGTCATATCGATGGCGTTGAGCGTGATCTGCTTGCCGGCAGCGTTCGTCCCATTGTGCTGTTGCGTCGCCGCGCAACCGGCAACGACACCCACGGTTCCCCCAACGCCCCCGAGCTCGCGCCATCCGTCGCGCACGACTTGCCCGAGCTCGGCGTCATGCTCCCCTACACCCCACTTCAACATTTGCTGCTCGCCGCGGCTGCAGCGCACGGCATGCACGCAATCGTCATGACCAGCGGAAACCTGAGCGAAGAGCCCATCGAGACCGACGACGCCCTTGCATGGGAGCACCTCGTTGCCGCCAGCATCGCCGATGCGCTGCTCGGCAACAACCGCGCGATTCTGTCGCGCTACGACGACTCCGTGGTACGCGTGGTCGACGGCGACGTCATGCCCGTGCGTCGCGCACGCGGATATGCGCCGCAGCCGCTGTCGTTGCCGGCGCTCGACGGCACCACGCCCTGCGTGCTCGCCTGCGGTCCGCAGCAAAAAGCCACGATTGCACTCACGCGCGAGGACGCCGACGGTCATACGACCTGTTTTGTGTCGCAGCATATCGGCGATGTCGAAAACGGCGCGACTTTCGATGCATGGAGTGCCGCGCGCACGCGTCTGGAAAACCTCTTTGACCTGGCACCTGTCGCCTTGGCATGCGACATGCATCCCAGCTATCTGTCGAGCCAGTGGGCGCGCGAGCAGGCACGGGAGCACAATCTGCCGTTTATTGAAGTCCAGCATCATCATGCGCACATCGCGAGCGTAATGGCAGAGGCGATTGTCGCAGGCCGGCTTGCGCCCGATGCACGCGTCCTCGGCATCGCCTTCGACGGCACGGGTGCCGGCGCCGATGGCACCATATGGGGCGGCGAGTTTCTTATCTCCCGTCTCGCCGATTTTGAGCGCGTCGCGCATCTGCGCACCTGGGCACTTCCCGGTGGCGCCGCATCCGTACACGATGCCCGCCGCAACGCCTTTGCCCTGCTGAGCGAACTCAACCTGCTCGAGCACCCGGGCGCCGCGGGACTCTTGGACAGCCTTGACGAGCAAACGCGCAGCATAACGGCAACGATGATCGAGCGCGGCATCAACAGTCCGCGCACCAGCAGCATGGGTCGCCTGTTTGATGCCGCAGCCGCGATTTTGGGCATTTGCGGCCAGGCAACCTACGAGGGCGAACCCGCCATCGAGCTCGAAGCCGCCGCCTGGCGCGCGCTCGACAGCGAAATCGCTCATTTTCCCGACGACAACGCCGGCTATTCCGCATCTGACCTATCGTGGTTGGACGGCCCCTATGTTCTGGACCAGAAAGCGCTCTTTGAGGCACTTTTGGGAGGAATTGAAGCCGGAGCGCCCGCCGACAGGCTCGCACTCGACTTCCATGTAGCCGTCGCGCGCTCCTCGGCGCGCATCGCCGGCGATATCTGCGTGCGCGAGGGCATCGACACCGTCGCGCTCTCGGGCGGCGTGTTCATGAACCGACTTCTGCTTCAGCTCCTCACCCGCGAGCTCAAAAGCGCGGGCCTTGCTGTCTTGGTCCCCCACACCGTACCCGTCAATGACGGCTGCATCGCCTACGGTCAGGCGGCGGTCGCAAGCGCTCGTCTTGCGCAGATTGCATCACAGTAGCTCTCCCTCGCACGCCGCCGCGCCCAGCCGTCTCACAGGCGTAACGCGTTTGCCCGCAAACCCCGCGAGCGCTACCATCAACTGATGGATTATTGAGCGCCTATCCAGCGCAAAGCGTCTAAAAGGGGAACAATATGTGCCTTGCCGTTCCCGGTAAAGTAGTCAAACGCGATGACGACCTCAAGGCCACCGTCGACATGATGGGCATCGAGCGCCCCGTGTCGCTACGACTCGTGCCGACGGCACAGGTTGGCGACTATATTCTCGTACACGCCGGCTTTGGCATCCAGATCGTCGACGAGCAGGAAGCGCAAGAAACGCTCGAGCTCGTTAATGCCATGACCGAACTGGCCGAAGAAGACCAGCTGGCCAGCAACCCGGCCGAGGCATACTAGTGGCGGCCGGACAGCCGGCTCGCTCCGGTATCGACTTTTCGGCATTTCGCGTTTCCAAGCTAGCCCGCGAGCTCATCGAACGCATCCGTGAACTCGTCGGCGACCGCACCATCAACCTTATGGAAGTCTGCGGCACGCATACCGTGAGTATCGGCCGCTATGGCTTTCGCTCCATTATGCCTGCCGGGCTCAAACTGCTGAGCGGTCCGGGTTGCCCCGTCTGCGTTACCGCCAACCGCGACATCGACCACGCAATCGCGCTCGCCAACATAGACGGCGCCATCATCACCACCTTTGGCGACATGATGCGCGTGCCCGGATCATCCACCTCGCTCGCTGCGCAAAAAGCGGCAGGGCGCGACATTCGCATCGTCTACTCCCCGCTCGACGCGCTCGACATTGCCGAGCAAAACCCCGATCGCCCGGTCATTTTTATGGGCGTGGGCTTTGAGACCACAACGCCCACCATCGCCGCCGCCATTTTGGAGGCCGATGCACGCGGACTCCAGAACTTCTCGGTCTACTGCGCCCACAAGACCACGCCGCCGGCGCTGCGCACCATCGCCAACGATCCCGAGACCACTATCGACGGCTTTATCCTGCCGGGCCACGTCGCCACCATCACGGGCTTAGCCCCCTTTGGTTTTTTGGTCGACGAGTTCAATACCCCGGGCGTGGTCACAGGATTTGAACCGGTCGATATCCTGCAGGGCATCTGCATGCTGGTCCAGATGGTTGTCGAGGACAGGCCCGCGATCGACAACGCCTACCGCCGTGGCGTCAACGCAGACGGCAACCCTGTGGCACGCCAGCTGGTCGAGCAGGTGTTTGAGCCATGCGACACCACGTGGCGCGGGCTGGGGCCGATTGCCAACTCGGGCCTTTCTATCCGCCCCGAGTTCTCGCGCTTTGATGCCCGTACCCGCTTTGACGTGCCCGTTGAGGCGACGGTCGAGCCGCGTGGGTGCCGCTGCGGCGACGTGTTGCGCGGAGCCATTACACCGAGCGACTGCCCTCTTTTCGGTCACGCTTGTACACCCGAGCATCCCGTCGGTCCCTGCATGGTGAGCTCCGAGGGCAGCTGCGCAGCATATTTCCGCTACCGAAGCTAGCCCAGACGCACCCGCACACCGGCACCACCCACGATTGGAGTTTTGGATATGTCCCATAGCATCACCGATAGCACCGTCCTGTTGGGCCACGGCTCTGGCGGACAGATGATGAAGCGCATCATCGATGAGGTCTTTTTGGATGCCTTTGGGTCGCCCGAGCTGCTCGAAGGCAACGACGCCGGCGTCGCCGCGCTGCCCGCGAGCGGGCGCATCGCCATGTCGACCGACAGCTTTGTGGTCTCGCCGCAGTTCTTCCCCGGCGGCAATATCGGCCGCCTCGCCGTATGCGGAACCGTCAACGACGTCGCGACCTCGGGCGCCAACGTACGCTACCTATCGTGCGGCTTTATCCTCGAAGAGGGCTATCCCATGGATAAGCTCCGTCAGATTGTGCAGACGATGGCCGAAACGGCGCGCGAGGCGGGCGTGTCCATAATCACGGGCGACACCAAGGTGGTCGAGCGCGGCGGAGCCGACGGCGTCTACATCAATACCGCCGGCGTAGGCGAGGTTCCCACGGGCGTGGCGCTCAGCGGTGCCAACTGCCAGCCCGGCGATGTCATTCTGGTATCGGGTACGCTGGGCGACCACGGCATCGCCATCATGAGCCAGCGCGAGGGCCTGGCGTTTTCGAGCACGATCGAAAGCGATGCCGCGCCGCTCAACCACCTGATTGCCGACGTTTTGGCCGCAGCGCCCGGCACGCGTTGCTTTCGCGACCCCACGCGCGGTGGCCTGGCGTCCACACTCAACGAGTTTGCCCAGGCCAGCGGTGTTGCCATGGAGGTCGACGAAGATGCCGTGCCCGTGCGTCCCGACGTGCAGGCCGCCTGCGAGATGCTCGGCTACGATGTGCTGCAGGTGGCAAACGAGGGCAAGATGGTTGCCGTCGTGCCGGCCGAGCAAGCCGATGCCGCGCTAGCCGCCATGCGCGCCGCCCACTACGGCGAGAATGCCGCCGTCATCGGTCGCGTGCTGCCGCTTGCCGAGGGTGCCCGTCCCGCCGTGCGCGTGCGCACCGGCTGGGGCTCGACCCGCATCCTCGACATGCTCGTGGGAGAGCAGCTGCCGAGAATTTGCTAGGGCAGAATCGCACGGTCGGCGCGATGTGGCCCGATATCCCTGGAGATGTTCAGATTCCAAGCACGCCCAACGCACAAGCCCAGTATTATGAGGTGCGTTTTAAACCCAATGACGGGAGCTTTCATGGCAGCAGCTTTTTCCCATGTGATCTTTGACCTGGACGGAACCATCCTCAACACGCTCGAGGACCTGGCGGCCGCCGGCAACCATACCTGCGAGGCGCACGGCTGGCCCACGTTTGCCGTCGACGAGTACCGCTACAAGGTGGGAAACGGCATGCTCAAGCTGGTTGAGCGCTTTATGCCCGCCGAGTACGCGAGCGACGGCCGCATGTTCGAGCAGACGCTTGCCGAGTTTAGGGCTTACTACGGCGATCACAAGGAGGACCACACTGCCCCCTATGCCGGCACGATCGAGATGCTCGACCGCCTGCGCGCCGCGGGTGTGCAGCTTGCCGTGCTCACCAACAAGGACCACATCTCGGCGGCTCCGCTTATCGAGAAGTATTTTGGTTCCGAGCGCTTTGCGCTGGTACAGGGCCGTGTCGATGCGTTTCCGCCCAAGCCCGAAGCACCCGTCACGCTGCATGTGATGGAGGAGCTGGGCGCCGATCCGGCAACCACACTCTATGTGGGCGATTCCAATGTCGATATCCTGACCGGCCACAACGCCGGCCTTAAGAGCGCGGGCGTCAGCTGGGGCTTCCGCGGCCGCGCAGAGCTGGAGGCCGCCGGCGCCGACTACGTGGTGGACACCCAGGCAGAGCTCGCGGCGCTAATCCTGGGCGAGTAACGAGCGACACTGCTTAACGCAGCTGCGACAATGCTGTTGCGCGGAAAGTAGTCGTTGGGGACGTTCTTAAACGACTAGTCAGACAAGAACGCCCCAACGACTACCCCAACAATGGCAACGCCGCAGGTAGAGGACGGACGGCGAGCGGACACCAGAACGAACAAATTGGCATGAAAAGAGGACGGCATAGACCTTCTGGTCATACCGTCCTCTTTGAATGACAAGTTGTCGCTCTGGTGCCCGCGCAACGTTGAGCAGTTGCGGCGTTTGGTAAAACGCCGCAACGAACTAGCTCAGCATTGCATCCATCATCTCGGAGTTGACGGAGTCGTCGGCAGACCACTCGCCGTCGTCGTTGCAGGTGTACTTGAAGATAACCGTGGTCTTCCTGGGCTCGGTGGCCTTGGTCACATCGACCATAACCTGACCGGCCATCTTGTACAGCTCGTCATCGGAAGGAACCGTATCAAGCGCGGCAACCTTCTCCTGATACTGGGTGGAGAAGTCCTCGACGATCTTGTTCATGGACTTGCAGGTGATGGAGACCTCGGCGGTCGCGACGCCCTTGTCCTCGTCGACCGTCACGTCGCCGATCTTGTAGTCAAAGCCCTCGAGATAGGTCTTGGCATACTCCTTGGGATCGATACCCAGCTGCTCGAACTCATCGCCCGAAGCCTCCTCCAGACCAGAGAGGAAGTCGTCGCCACCGTTCTTGACCTCGTCAAACTGCGTCGTAAGATCCTCGGTGATGAGCTCCTCAACCGAAGGACCTCCACAGCCGGAAAGCACGACCACGCATGCAACCAAGACGGCCATGAGGGGCGCAAGCAGCAGCTTCTTTTTCATGTTGTTCCTCCCAATGAGCGGCACCGCGCTTCCCGGACGCGGCACACGTTGTAATAAGTAAGCCCATACTATCCACTTATGAACACCCTCGGCAACGCGAAGGCGCGGTCGGTTCGTTTTAGCGTCCGA
>DBEZQF010000323.1:0-1599 GCA_048254795.1 Collinsella sp.
AAAACCCGCATGGTCTGGACTTTGATGAGTGGGCTGGCGATATGCACTCAACCGCACACGACGTAGCGCTGATGATGCAGGAGGCCATGAAAAACGACACGATCCGCGAGGTCGTAGCGAGCGAGGATTCCTGGATCGAGGTCACGGGCGCCAACGGCACCGACCATTCGCATTCCATGGACACGCATAACTATTTGCTGGGCCAAGATGGCAACATCGGTGGCAAGACCGGCACCACCGACGATGCAGGCTATTGCTTTACGAGTGCCTACAACCGCGATGGCGACGAGATCTACACCGTCGTTTTGAACTCCACTACCACCGACCAGCGCTTTACCGATACCGCAACCCTTGCCAATTGGTACTACGGTCACAAGGTGACGGTCGCGATCGCCAACACGCAGGAAAAGACCGCCAACGACAACCCGCTTATGGCACGCATTAGCCAGACAGATTGGACGGACAAGACGATCGACGCCACGCTCGCCGACCCCACGGCGCAAGCGACCGTGTTTTCCCTTGCCGGCGAGGTGACCGAAAAGGTTAGCTACGACGATCTTTCGGGCACGGTGCATGTGGGCGACAAGGTGGGCAGCGTTACGCTCAAGCAAGACGGCACCAAGATCGCCGTCATGGACCTGGTTGCTGACGAGGAAGGCGCAGGGCCGAATCCCATTGAGTGGCTCCTTGTGAAGCTCGACCGCCTGGGCCGCCGCATCGACAACCGCCCACTCACGGCAGAAAGCGAGACCGTCGCCAAGGCGCCCGAGATGTAAGATCGAAGAACAATACACTCGCTGAAAGGAGGTGTCCGAAAGGATGCCTCCTTTTTTTGAGGGTTCGAATCCCCAGCGCCCTTTCTCGATAATAAAAAAGGGTCCCCGATGGGACCCTTCTTTAAAGTTAAACTGGCGGAGAGCTGGGGATTCGAACCCCAGATGCCCTTTTGGGGCATACTCGCTTAGCAGGCGAGCACCTTCGGCCTCTCGGTCAGCTCTCCGTAACAGCCGTTCTATAGTAACCAAACAGCCGAAGTTGAGCAAGAGGGAATTTTCTAATTGCCTAGCGGCCTTTCCTCCTTGCAGTTTTCGCCCCTACCCCAGCGAGCGGTTGAGGGAGCCGAGCTCGTCGTTGCCCATGGTGCGCCACATTTGGAAGATGCAACCGCGTGCCAGGAAAAAGAAGCCGTTGTCGACCAGTTGCACAGCGGCATCTGCCAGCTGATTCGTCACGGCGGACACTGGCGGCAACTCAAGTCCAGCCTTGCGGATAGTCTCGACCGCTTCCTCGAACGTCGGAGGCTCGCTAACGCCCATCTCGTTCATAAGGCCCTGCATTTCTTCCAGCGCGCTACTGCCCGACTCCTCGCCGCGCGGCACGAGACGGTAACAAGCCAGCGCCAGGTCGAGCTGATCGCAATTCCAATAGGCAAACGCCAAGCGATAGAACAGGTAGCCGATTGCAGAACGATCGCTGGCAATACGTAGGCCGTGGCGCGCCACCTCGATAATCTCGTCAAAGCGCTCCAGACGCGCAAGCACGTTGATGAGCGCAAAGTGCGATTGCATGGACGAGCGCGCCAGATCGTAAAGATGGCGC
>DBEZQF010000324.1:0-28279 GCA_048254795.1 Collinsella sp.
TTCGAGTCCCGGCGCTTGGTAGTAAAAAGCACGGCAACGTAACGCTGCCGTGCTTGTGCTTTTTACTGGAGCGGGCAACGGGACTCGAACCCGCGAGTGTCAGCTTGGGAAGCTGATGCCTTACCACTTGGCGATGCCCGCATATGTGGGGGATAGTATAACGCGGTTGTCTTGTTCGATACAAGGGTGTCGATGCTTGTTTTAGCTGTGGAGAATCGTTTGAAAACCGCGCCAATTGTGGAGATGAGGACCTTTGTCTTTCTTTTCTTACCATCTTCTACCTGCACTTTTATCTGATTGTTGTATTTGAGCTCGATTTGTCAGAAATCGGGCAAGCTTTTGGTCAGGCTCCGGTACTTACCCGCATGAACCTCGGGGGTAGCCTCATCCTACGCGTCGCGACCTCCCCATGCGGCGCACGAGGGATAAGGAGCAGCCATGTCCAACGCACCCACGCACTCTGTCCACAGCGCAATCGCAACAGGTCCGCTGCTCCTGCTCCTCTTCCTGCTTTTCGGCTGCCTGGCACCGGGAGCCGCATTTGCCGTCGATGGCTACGACCAGCTCGGCTTCCGCACTATTAGCGATGATTGTGGGCCCTTCCTCATCGGCAAGTATGAAGCTCAAGACGCCTCGATTGCCTACTGCATGAACCAGGAGCGCCCCGGCCCCACCAAGCCGGGCGGCCCATGGCTCAACTTTGATCAAGGCTGGGTGTGGCTCGACGACGAGTTCGCGGCAATCGTTTGTCACGGATATCCTACCGCCACGTCGTTTGGCGGTTACCATCTTTCACCCGATCGTGCCCGCGCCGCAACCCAGCTTGCCGTATGGATGCTCAACGGCACTACCCATGTCGACGGTACCTACTCTTACACGACCGCTCAGGGCAAAACCAAGAGTGGGCACTTTATCACTGACAATGAAGTCGTGGCGGCGGCGCGGTGGCTCCACGACAGCGCAAAATCAGGAAGCATCAAAGCCGCTCCGCACCGCGCGCGGCGCTATCTAGGAGCCGTATCGGGCGGCAGCAAACGTCAGGACATGCTCTATGTACTGCCGGCGGTCTCTGTTTCCTTCCAAAAGCAGTCTGCAAACGCTGCCATTACCAGCGGAAACAATACTTATCAGTTTGACAGGGCAACATTCGATGTTTTTGAGAGCACCAGCGGCGCGCGTGTCGGCACCGTCCAGATGGACAGCAACGGTCGAGCGCAGGCAACACTTCTGCCCAACACGGTATACTACCTAGTTGAAACGAAGGCGCCGGCCGGCTATGTCCCCCGTCGCGATCGCATCGCCTTTACCACGGGGAATGACGGTGGAAAGGTCGCCATTGATGAACAGCCCGGCACCATCAATCTGCGTATCGTAAAACTCGATGCCGCGACGAATGCCGGCCCCCAGGCGGGATCTTCATTCGCAGGAGCAGAGTTCACGTGTGTGTCGCAATCAACCCCTGGATGGGCGCAAATTCTCACGACTGACGAAAGCGGTCGGGCTACCCTCGTCGATGTCCCCTTAGGAACCTTTACCATCTACGAATCAAAAGCCCCCGAGGGCTACCTGCCATCCAACGACAGCTGGACCTATACCGTTGGAGCCGACCAGCTCGGCGATTCAGGCGTAGTCGAGATCGAATCTCGCATTTCCGATATCCCCATTGCGTTTGACCTTGAGATTTCCAAATTCAAGGATTACGGCAATAGCGACCAATCCGGCCTGGAGCAGCCGGCGGGTGGTGTTGTCTTTGAAGTTGTCAGCAACAGCTCTCAGCAGGTTGTTGGCACATTGACCACAAACATCTATGGCTTTGCCTCCACCAAAGATCAGCCCGAAGCATGGTTCGGCACAGGCAAGCGACCCGCCGGTGTCCACGGAGCCGTCCCATACGACCGTGCCGGCTACACGATTCGCGAGGTTCCGGAAACCGTCCCCGAGGGTTTTAAACGTGCAGGGGAATGGACCGTCGGGGCCAATCAGATTTCCAACGGCGCCGAGCTTCAATATATCGTGGACAACCACGCTCTGTCGACGCATCTCCAGATTGTAAAACGCGATGCCCAAACAGGCGCTTCTGTTCCACTAGCCGGATTCACCTTCCAACTCCTCGACAGCAATCACGAACCTGTCTCACAAACTTGCTGGTATCCAGCACATAACGTAATGGACACCTTTACGACTGACGCGACCGGGACCGTCACACTGCCAGAATCGCTCGTGCCGGGCACCTATTTTGCACGCGAGACCTCGGCCAAAGAGCCCTATCTTGTCGGCGAAGAGATCGAGGTAAACATACCCGCCGACATGAACCTAACGCCCGTTGCAATCGCCTCGTATTATGACCACGCCGCGACCGGAAACATCAGGATCGTTAAAACCGATGCCATAGACGGCAGCAGCCTCGCGGGCGCCGTCTTTGAGATCCGTGCCTCGAGTGATATCGTGCGCCCCGACGGTAGCATTGCCGCGCTCGACGGTGAGACTGTCGCTACCATCACGACGGATGAAACTGGAGAAGCACGCGCGGACAACCTCCCGCTGGGACTTGGCACTGCACGCTACGAGGTTGTCGAGACTCAAGCGCCGGCAGGCTTCTTGCTCGATCGGACAACCCATATTGTCGACCTTACTTATGCCGACCAGAAAACACCCGTTGTAGAAGCACGGCTTAACGTATCCGACGATTACACCAAGGTTGATATCTCCAAGGTCGATGCAAGCGGTGAGCAGGAAGTGGAAGGCGCACAACTCACCTTATATGGTCCCGATAAAACCGAAATAGACTCCTGGACCTCATCCGACAAGCCACACCGCGTCGAACATCTTGCACCCGGCACCTACTCGTTGCGCGAAATGATGTCTCCGCGGACCTATGACCTTGCCGAGGAAATAACGTTTGAAATAAAGGATACGGGAGAAGTCCAATCCGTCGCGATGAAGGATGCGCCCATCGAGATCAAGGGACAGGTCGACAAGCGTCAGGAACTTGTCCAACCTATCGAAAAGGGCCTGTTGGCTAACGGCGATGGTAAAAATCGCGCCGCGACGCAAACTAATACGGATGGACTTTTCTCCTATACCATCGACGCTCGAAACGATTCCGCTACTTGGGTTGATGAGTTTACGATTACCGATGATCTTGAGTGCGCCAAAGACGGCACGGCGAGATTCATCTCAATCGAAACCCCCGTCGCCATCGGCGACCTCAACGGTCTGTGCAACGTGTGGTATCGCACGACGCCGTTGGACTCGACAGACGTCGATGAGCCGGCGAACGCGACACTTGACGATGGACACGAAAATCCTTGGCTTGAGTCCGACGAAGTAAAAGAGAGCCTTGGTGAGGACTGCCGCCTCGTCGATTACGACGGCTGGCGCCTCTGGAAGGCGGATGTCTCGACCACGGAATCCACCACACTCGAGGTGGAAGAGCTCGACCTTGCATCCAATACCGTCGTAACAGGCATTCGAATTGAATACGGTGCGGTAGCCGCCGACTTTACGACTCGAAGCGATGCGGATTCTTGGACCCGCGATGATCTCAAAGATGAGCACGACGACCTTGACGATGCCAAAGCAATCCTTGGCACAGACGCTCGGGGCGCAGTCGTACACATGCAGGCAACGTCGGCTTATACGCCCCAAACCGCACTCACCAACAGCGCGCGCGTCGATCTTTGCCGCAACGGCGGCGGCGATAAACTTGAGTCACATGACGAGGACAGCGTCATTCAACGCTGTACCCTACCGCAGGACCTACCGGCAACAGGATCAGTTCCCATCGCCGCTTGCATCACCGCGCTCCTGACCTCGGGTGCCGCAGCCCTATGGTTCGCTCGCCTTAGGTCGATCCCAAAGAAGCGCTAGCGCGATGAAAAAGCGGGCGAGCCAGTCCCCTGGCTCGCCCGCTTTCAATCATTTAAATCGCCGCATCTACTCTGCAGACGAAGATCCACCATCAACGATTGCCTGCTCGGACTCAGGAATCCCATCGGCACCCGTACTCTGTTCTTGCTCCACCTCTTCGCTGATTGCGGAGGCGGGGGTCGAGCCCTTTGCACCCACGATGTAGGCAGCCCCAAATCCTAACGCAATGGCAATCAAGGTCAAAATCACGTAGACAGGCCAATGGCGCTTAATATACGAAAACACGTTGACTCCTTAGAGCTCCGTCTACGAACGGCGGATAACCTCGGTCACGACCTCGGATACCGTAGCAATGTTCGTCGGGTTGACATTGTGGGGCAGGTCGTCCTCGGTACGAGCGCAAGCCAGACGCGTGCCGTCCACGCCGGCGATGGTAAGGGCTCGGCGGCTCGCCTCGAGCGCAGCATAGGCATCGGTCTTGGCATAGGGCATCTCGAGCGCGCCACAATCGACATGGAACGACTTGCAGACCTTGCTGACCAGGTTCATGATGCGGCGATCGCCCTTGAGCAGTTGTTGTTCGCCCTCGACCGTCACCACCGAAAGCCTACCGGCGCCGACGGATTCAAGATTGATAAAGAATACGCCGCGGAGCTTATCGCGATGCGAAGCCAAGAAGGCCTTCATGCCAGCGCCATCACAATCCGAGGCGCCCGTTGCCACAAACCAGATATCGTGACCGAGCAGCTCATCATCGCCCATAGAGGCGACAGCCGAGAGCATATCTTCGGAAGAAGCGCCATCGGAAGACGTAGCGCCACCCTTCCAGCCATCGTTATCGTCCTCGAAGTTATCCCACGAACCGATACCGCGACCGGACTTCTTGGCATCGTAATCGTCTTCGACGCCCAGCCAGTCACTCATGCTGTCCTGCTCGTTTTTCTTTTTACGGCCGAACAGACCACCCAGGCCGCGCTTACGAGACTTGGGTGCCGCCGGGGCGGGAGCCGAAATGGTCTCGATCGGCTGTGCGCCCGACGCAACGGGCATAGGAGGCGCAACGGGTGCCGATGTGGGTTCGGGGCCCTGGGCAGTAGCAAAGGGATCGTTGACCTGTGCGGAGGGGTCGGGAAGGTCGAACAGCGACGTGCGAGACGCAACGTTTGCCTGCTTCATAGACGGCAGCGACGGATCGGGGACCGAAGCCAGCGGAGACGAGGAAGGTGCAGGCGACGGTGCCGACGCCGGATCGGGAACATTCATCTGCGGGCGCGGCGATGCCTGGGAGGAAATCTGGGCCATAAGGGAATCGACCGTTTCGTCCTGGGTGGGAGCGACATTGGCAACCGTGGCACCGGAACCACTCGGGGTCGGCATGGTGAAAATCTGCGTGGAATAAGGCCTCGACTCATCCGTCTCGGGAGTCTCGGAAACCGCAGGCACTTCCTCCTGCTCGACCTCGGTCGAATCATCTTGCTCGGCTGCCGCGTATTGCTCTTCGTCAGAGTTGGCCTCGACGGGCTCGTCCTCGGCGGCATCTTGGATTTCGGCAGCATCAACAGGCTCGTCATCGTCTGCCGCGTCGCCCTGCTCATCGGAAACAGGAAGGGGCTCGGCAATCGCGGTGCCCTGTTTTTCAAACGTTATCGTGGAATCGAACTGCGCGGCATCAAACGACATGGTGCTATCGACGTGCTGCTGAGCCTCGAAAGACGTCGTCGCTTCAACAACATCCGCGGACGCCGGTTGCTGGGACTCAAAGGACGTTGTAGCTTCGGCGGCTTCGACGGGCGCGGACTGCATAGCCTCGTTCTGCTCGAACTCTTGCGCCGCGAGCTCACGTGCCGCCTCGGCTGCCTGCTGCTGAGCGATAGCCTCCTGCTCGGCAGCCTCGCGTGCGGCAGCGCGCTTCCCCTCGAAATCGTCGACAAATTTCTTGCCCTTTGCAAACGCACCCTTAAAGAAGTTGGAAGCGCTGGCGCCAATCGACGAGAACGCGGATGCAATGTCGGCATGCGGCGTTGCCGCGGGAATCTCGGCCGAGAAATCAGTATCGCTCTCGTAAGACACGCGCCTCGGTTGTTCAACGTAATCGTCGTCAGACTCGTCCGCAACGTCTTGCGCCGGTGCGGCGGGAGCCAAAATGTCCAGTCCTGCCGCGGGATCGAACGCGGACACCGCCTCGGGATCGGCAACGGCAGCGGTAACCGCGGCAGACTCATCATCCGCAGCGACAACGGGCGCAGGCGCAGCCACGACGGGGGCAGGCTCGGGCTCAAACGTTGGCTCCTCGCCCTCCTCGTAATCGAGCGTGCAGGACTCGGGAAGCATTCCGAGCGCACGGATGGCATCCGAACCAAAGCGGATGTTGCCGGCGGCGTTGCGATAGAGCTTGGGCTCGGGCTCGGCAGACTCCTCCGCCGGCTCGGCAGCGGGAACCTCGTCATTGAACTCTTCGGCTTGGGCAGCCTGATTCTGATCCTCGGGCACGATAGCGCCGATCAGCGTCTCGTCGGCAGACGCACCCTCAAAGCCCTCGATTTGCTCGTCGAAAGCCTCACCCTGTTCGGGCTCGGTCTGAGCGTCGGGAGCAATCGGCTGACCGAATTCGTCCTCGGCGTAGGTAGGCTCTTCATACTCGATGGTGTTGCCGTAGTCGTTTTGCTGCTGGGCCGCGGCATATTCCGCCGCTGCGCGCGCCATTTCCTCGGCACGACGCTTCTGCTCCCCAAAATAGGTATCGAACGGAACATCGTCGGGAAACTCGTTTTCGCCCTGGAAGGGAGCAACGTTGTCCATAACGCCGAGCATAGCGGCGACAGAAGACTTGTTGCACACCGCGCCAGACGTATAGGGAAGAATGTGGCGGTTAGAGATGATGTTTGCCGCGTTGGCAAGTGCAACGAGGGAAGCGAGGATCGCGACAATCCACAGCAGAACCTTGAGCGCGCCGGGGAGCGGCAGAATACGCAGGATGGCAACGGCAGCGGGGGCAACCGTGGCAACGGGCAACAGCTTGGCGATGAGCGCACGATACGAAGCATAAGGCTCGCGGGCGAGCAGCTCAGCACGGGGAGAGTCGTAGTGTGCGACAACGACCACCGGGCGGTTACGCGGGGACGCGAGCGGGCCCGAGGCCTTGTGGTAGGCGATGACATTTTGGCTCACGCCCGTCTTGCCCAGGCGCGAAACCACGGGGTGGCCCGTGCGCTCGAGCACGTAAAGAACGGCGCCGACAATGGCCAGCAAGGTGCCGACCAAGCCGATACCGCCGCCGATGCCCATCAGCAGGGCGCCGGCAAACGCAAGAATACCGGTAACGGCAAATGCCAACCTACTGGGCGCCGGGGCATTGAACTCCTGAACCTCGGGGTCAAAGCCGTGGTTGCGGAAGATCTGAGCGATATCTTCGGCAGCCAAGCGCTCTTCTTCGCTGCATGCCGGCGTAATGCCGGTGTTCTGCAGCAGGTGGTTAATATAGTTCTGGGTGTTCGCCATGTGCGCTCCACATCCATAATCCGACAAATAGGCCCAATGCATGCACATTAGAACCGTATATAGTCGAAAGTATACCCCGAGCGAGCGCAAACGACCGAATTCGGGCCATCTTAACGACCCGAGCGGACAAGGATATAGCCTAATCTCCATATCGGACTAAAATCATGGCAGCAAACCACCTTCTCATGCGAGGACTCTATGACGGCAAGCGACACGACCGAGACAATTAAAAAGGGAAATTCGGAGCCCAGTTTCGATAAAACGGCTCAGCGCATCCTCAATCTTTTCTTTGTGCTCAATAGCTCCCCCGAACCGCTGACGACCGAGCAGATCGTCTTGGATTCTGACCTGGGATATGGCTCGGGCAATATCGACTCGGACAAGCGCAAGTTTCGACGCGATCGTGACAAACTGCTCGAACGCGGCATCTTAATCAAGGAGGTTCGCCCCACCGGCGCGCAGGAGACCGAGGAAAGCTCGTGGACAATCGACCGCGAGCACACGTTTGCGGCAGGCGGCCTCATTACCGCAGACGACGCCGATATCCTGCTCAACGCCATCGACCAGACACTAGCGGCCGGCTCATCCACTTTTGCCGCACCGCTTGCCGATATTCGCTCCAAGATTGCCTATCTCACCGGCAGGACGACGGTAGACGAGGCGCCGATCAGCCGCTCTCCCACCGTCGATGCGGTTTGGAGCGCCTTTGCCGAGCGATGCGCGCTGCGATTTTTATATCAGAACGGACGCGGCGAGCAGAGAGAACGTACCGTCTGCGTCTACGGCATGTTCGAGCGCGAGGGCGTGGCTTACTTCTGCGGCCTCGACAACGTCACCGACGACATCAGGACATTCCGCTGCGACCGTATCGTTCGCGCTTGGCGTCCTTCGAAGGCCTACGTCATCCCCGCGGACTTCAACCTCAGCGACTACCTGTTCTTTGAATTCGATTTTGCCGACCGACCGCCCGTTGCAGCCACGTTCTCATTCGCCCCTCAGACGCAGATCGATATGATCAACGGTCTCACGCGTGGGCGAGGTGAGCTCGTACACACCGATGTGGGATGGACCTGGACCGTTGACGTGCGCGATCTTGAAGCCGGCGCCTCATTTTGCATGGCCCACGCCATGGACGGCATGAGGCCCGTGGCCCCCAAATCGCTCAAACAGGCGTGGAACCACCTCATTGAAAGGACGGTGCACGAGTATGCCCGTGCGTAAACTCACCAGCGAGCAGAGACTCTCGCGCGCCATCGACATCATGGAGGCCCTCTACGCCGCCGGCGAGAGCGGCATGACACGGACCGAGATTTGCAGTCGCTTTGACATCACGGGGGTATCGCTCGACGAGATTCTCGAGATCGTCTCGACGCTCGCGGACCGAGAATCGGGCGCGCGCATCATCTGCGAATGCCGCGGCGAGCGTGTGGTCCTCACCGGTGACGCCGGGCGTGTGCTACCGCTGCGCTTGAGTGCCGCCGAGGGCGCTGTGCTCAACCATGAACTTGAATCGTTGGGGATCGAGCCGCATACGGCAGCTCGGATTCGACATGCCCTTCTACCCGAAGAGCTCGGCTATAACCAGCGCGTCTTTGACACCGTCAACCACGGGTCGCACTGGCAGCAGCTGAGCTGCGCCATTCAGGACGGTGTTCGCTGCCGCATCTCGTATCGCTCGATGGACGATGCACGGCCACGTGAGCGTCTGGTCGACCCCTTGCGCATTACGGCAAACGGCGACCAAACATACCTGATTGCCTGGGACATCGCGGTCGATGAGCAGCGCACCTATCGCATGGATAAAATCGAGGGACTCGCCTTGACGGAAGACTCCGTCGTGCCTCATGCACCGGACGTCACATCCCTCCACGATTCCCTTGCTCGGACGCAGCGTAGCGCAAAGCTCTTGATGCCATTCGATATGGCAGAGCATCTGGACTGGGCCGGCATCACCCTAATCGAGCGCAGCGGGGCAGACATGGCAACGGTAACCGTGCATTATGGCTCCGAGCGTTGGCTACTGAGCCAGGTAATCGCAGCGGGCGGAGCCATCCGCATCTTGGATGACCCCGCCCTGTCAAAGCGTCTGTGCGATATGGCAAAGACCCTCGTCTGTCCGCTTTAGCGCCGCCGCTCGTGGCGTGCACGCCACAGTTGCAGATAGTGCCCGATCTGCGCCGATTCGATGCGCTGGTAGGAGCTCGTAGGCAGCGACGTTAAGAACTTCTTTCCGTAGCCCTTCGTCACCAGGCGCGGGTCGGCCAGAATCAGCACGCCGCAATCGGTCGACGAGCGGATAAGGCGGCCGGCCGCCTGCTTGACCTCGAGCACCGCCTCGGGCAGCGAATAGCGCGCCCAAGCGCGGTCTTCGCGCAGGTTGCGCTCGCACGAGAGCGGGTCCGTGGGACTCGAGAACGGCAGCTTGGGAATGATGACGCAGCGCAGCGTCTCGCCGCTGGCGTCGAATCCCTCCCAAAAGGCCTTAAGAGCAAAAAGCGACGAGGTCGGCTCGTTGATAAACCGGTCGCGCAGGCGACGAGGAGATGAGTTGCGCTGCTGGCAGTTGAGCTCCAGACCCGCACGGGCCATCTTGGGCTCAACGCGGGCGTACAGGTCTTCCATGTCGCGCCGATTGGTGAACAGTGTGAGCACCGATCCGCCCATGGCAAGATGGGCGTCGACCAGCACGCGCTCGAGCGCCGTAAGATAGCTCTCACGATCGCGCGGATCGGGGATATCGCCCGCAACGACTACGGCCATGTTCGAATCGAAGTCGTAGCTCGAATCCAAGTGCAGCGATGAGGATGTCGAAGCACCGATGCGATCGAGGCCGACCGCGTGGTTAAAGTGTTCAAAGCTTTTGGACACCGTCATGGTCGCCGAGGCAAAGATAGCCGTGTGAACCTCGGGCAGCCACTCGGTTGCCAAGGCCTCGCCAATGTCGATGCGCTCTGCGGTCATCGACTCTCCGCCGGCACGCAACCTGCGATTGACCTGCAGCGAATACACGTAGTGTTCATCGGCGCCATCAATGATGAGTTTGAGGTTCTCGGCCAGCTCGTGCAGGCGGCGCGAGATATCACCCAGGTCAACAACAACCTCGGGCTTGTCGGCGGCGACGGCTTGCACCAGCGCGTCGACGCTCTTGTCAGCTTGTTCCAATGCGTCGATGGCAGTGTAGGCCGACGGTAAGAAATCATGCCAGTCGTCAGATTCGCGCAGCTCGGGGCCAATCCATAGATTGGCATTGTCATAACCCCCACGGGCACGGCGGCCGAGCTCGCGAACGCCATCGAACACGTCGGCGATTGCCATGCTCGCGCGTGCAACTGTCGACGTCGCCTTGGCAGTAAGGCCCAGATAGAGCGTAGAGCCCTCGGAGGTTGCCAAATCACGGGAAACCTGGCTTAGCGCGCCGGTGCTCGAGCCACCCAGGCGCTCAAACAGAACGCGTGACTCGTCCGCCGACACCACGCGCGCCCACTGGCGGCGCGCCTCGCGCTCGATGGAATGGGCCTCGTCGATTACCCAATGACGAATCGGAGGCAAAATCCTGCCCTCGGCCGCAACGTTGCGGAACAGCAGGGAATGGTTGGTGACCACCACATCGGCATGCGCCGCACGACGGCGAGCGCCGTGGACCAAACATTTATCAGGGAAAAACGGGCAGAGGCGACGAACACACTCGCGCGAGGCCGTCGTAAAGTCGGGGCGGTTGACGCTGCGCCATCGAATGCCAAGTGAGTCGAGGTCGCCATCGGCTGATTGGCAGACGTACGCCATAATGACCGCGACCGCCGTGAGCGTGTCCGCCGGATCGCGCTTGGTGGTAATCTCGACCTGGCCTCGGCTCATGCGCTCAAGCTTGCGCAGGCACGGATAGTGGTCATAGCCCTTGAGAGCGCAAAATGACAGACCACCGTCCAGTTGCTCGGCAAGTTTTGGCAGCTCATGGTACATGAGCTGGTCGGCAAGATTGTTCGATTTGGTCGCAATACCAACCGTGATGTTGTTACGGCGTGCTGCCTCGGCAAAAGGCACCAGATAGGCCATCGATTTGCCGACGCCCGTGCCCGCCTCAATTACGCGATGTGTGCCCGTGACCAGCGCATCGCGGACCTCGAGCGCCATCGCGATCTGCTCATCACGCGGCTCGTAAGTGGGATACATGCGATTGACCAGGCCACCCGGCGCATAGTCTGCCTCAATCTCCTCACGACTCGGCATCTTGAGGACCGGCAGTTCGTCGGCGTCCACCCGATCGTCGGCGCGATCGGCCTTGAGAACGTCAGCACGAGCGGCGCTGAGAGAGAAGATAGAACCAGGGTTCTGCCCCGCCAAGAATGAGAAGATAGGACGATAGGACCAAGGCACATCCGGATGCATGTCGGCTAGGCGCGCCATGAGGCCCTGGGGCAAGTCGGTGAGCGCCACGAGCAACACACGCCATACGCCACACAGGGCGTCGACGTCGGCATTGGCACGGTGTGATACCGAGTCACAGCCAAACAGATCGGCCATAAAAGACAGCTTGTGCGAGGCCAGGCGCGGAAGCGCGATGCGCGACAGCGCCAGCGAATCGATCCAGATATCGCTCACGTTGACGCCGCCTTTGACCGACTCGATAAACGAGCGATCGAACGTGGCGTTATGTGCGATCACCGGGCAACCACCGACAAAATCGGCGAGAGCGGCGACGGCCTCAGCGGCCGACGGGGCATCTGCCACATCGGCATTTGTAATGCTCGTGAGCTCGGTAATCTCGGCGGGAATCAGCTGCTTGGGATGCACGAAGGTATCGAAGCGGTCGACGATCTCGCGGCCCGAAAGACGGGCCGCCGAGATCTCGATCAGCTCGTTGTCCTGCACCGAAAGACCTGTGGTCTCGGTATCGAGGACAATCACATCTTCCTCGATAAGGCCGAAGGACTGCGTTTTGGCGCGTTCGGCAAGCGTGGCATAGGAGTCGATGACAAACTGCGGCGTTCCTGACGAAACCGCGTCCTCGATTAGCATGCAATGCCCGCTCGACGAAGGCCCATACGGATCAGGCTGTCACAGACCTGCGGGAACGTCATGTCGTCGGTGTGGCGGATCTCATCCGGATACAGCGACGTATCGGTCATGCCGGGAATGGTATTGGTCTCGAGGATGACGGGGCCGTCCTCACTCACAATAAAGTCGCTGCGCGAGATACCCAGGCAACCGAGGGCCTTGTGAGCGGCGCAGGCAAGCTCCTGAGCGCGAGCATAATTCTCGGGTGAAATCTGCGCCGGAATGCGATGGATGTCCGTAGGGTCGACATACTTCACGTCCAGATCGTAGAACTCGCAGTCCTCGGGCTTACGAATCTCGACAATCGGCAGGGCGCGCACGTCATCTTCGCCGCATACGCCGACGGTGATCTCGGTACCCTCGATGCACTTCTCGACCAGCACTTTGTCGCCGTACTCAAACGCCTTGGCGATTGCCGCGGGCAGCTCGGAGGGCTCATGGACCAGGGAAATGCCATAGCTGGAACCGTTGACGGCCGGCTTCACAAAGCAGCGCTCGCCACAGACCTCGACGATATGATCGATATCGACTTCATCGCCCACCTCGAGCGCAAGGCCGGGGGCAATGGGAATGCCCGCCTTGGCGTACAGGAGCTTAGAGACTTCCTTGTCGGCACCGCAGGCGCTGGCAAGCACGCCCGAGGCCGTGTAGGGGATACCCAGGGTCTCCATGGCACCCTGCATGGCGCCATCCTCGCCGCCGGCACCGTGCATGGCGATAAACGCCACGTCAAAGCCGCCGGTCGCCATGGTTACCATAAAATCATCGGCAGCCGTGTCGAGCAGCTCCACCGAAGTGTAGCCGGCCTCCTTCAAGGCAACCACGACGTTCTTACCCGAATTGAGCGAGATCTCGCGCTCGGCGGAATGACCGCCCGCCAAGACCGCTACATGCATGTTCTCTAGGCTTTTACCCGGCATGGGCAGACTCCTCCTCTATAATTTCTGCAGCTGATACCATATTGTAGCGATACCCTCTACGTTTCCCCAAAATCGAAAGGCTTCCATGAATCCCAGGACTAAATCTCAGGACATTCGCGACTTGAGCCAAAACGATATTCGCGAGCTCGTGGCCGAGCTTGGCCAGCCCGCCTTCCGCGCGAAGCAGCTCATCGAATGGGTCTTTGAGAAGAACGTTTGTTCGTTTGACGATATGACCAACCTTCCCAAGGCTTTCCGCGAGCAGCTTAAAGAGGCTTTTGCCTTTGACACGCCGACTGAACTCACCAAGCAGGTTTCCAAAGATGGCTCTCGCAAGTATCTGCTCGAGTACCACGACGGCGTTTCCGTCGAGACTGTCGGCATGCCCCGTCGTAACAAGCTTTCCGTCTGCGTTTCCACCCAAGCTGGCTGCGGCATGGGCTGTGCCTTTTGCGCTACCGGTCTCAACGGCCTCAAGCGCTCTCTGACCGCTCAAGAGATCGTCGACCAGGTACTTCATGTATCCAACGACTTTGGCGAGCGCGCCACGAGCGTCGTCTTCATGGGCCAGGGCGAACCATTTGCCAACTACGACGAGGTTCTCAAGGCGCTGCGAATCCTCAACGACCCCGATGGCATCGGTATCGGTGCTCGTCACCTCACCGTCTCTACCAGTGGCGTTATTCCCGGTATTCGCAAATTCGCCGACATCCCCGAGCAGTTCACGCTTGCCGTTTCCCTGCATTCCGCCATCCAGTCGACGCGCAACAAGCTCATGCCCGGTGTTAAGAAGTACACGCTGCTTCGCCTTCACGAGGCGCTTCAACTCTACACCGAGAAGACTGGCCGCCGCCCGACCTATGAGTATGCCATGATCGAAGGCATCAACGATACGAATCCCGAGATGCAGGCGCTCTGCGACTTCTGCGAGGGAACGCTGTGCCACGTTAACCTCATTCAGCTTAACGACATCGAGGGCAGCCCGCTCAAGCCGTCGCCGATTCATAAGGTTGAGGATCTTCAGCGTCGTCTTGAGTCCCGTGGCATCGAGACCACGATTCGTAACTCCCGTGGTAACGATATTGACGCCGCTTGCGGACAGCTGAAGCAGCGCTTCAAAGTTCAGAAGAACGCATAGGGGAGTCGCACCCCAAAACGTTTCATGTGAAACATCGAACGACCCCGGTTGCAGAATATGCAACCGGGGTCGTTTCATTTATTGACCTTAATTTTGAATCAGCTGCTACCTGTCCCATTTTTTACGGCCAAAATAAGGGGTCCTTGTCTCGTGAACCAGACAAGGACCCCTCAATATATGCTGAATAATTGTTAGGTACCTAATAGCCTACATTTTCCCATTGGTTGCTAACCCAACCTTGATTAATCTTGGGATTCTTCGTTACCTGAGCAGTACGCATGGCAACATCTTCCGTCATAACATCCATTTTCTTTTTGGAAGTATCGACGATATCTTGCGCGCCACGAAGCAAACGACCTCGGAGTTCATCGTCTGTCGCGATCTTATAGCCAGCAAAGGCACCAGCCGCGACAGTCGTCGCCAATGCAATCGCTGTTAAAATCTTATTCCTCATCCTGGCCTCCTTGATCAAACTGAATCATTTCGCCAAGAATACGAGATAGCTCTTCCTCGTCTTTAAACTCAATCTCAATCCTATTCTTTCCACGCGAGCTCTTCACACGTACGCTGGTATTAAATACCTGACGAAGCACACGGGCAGCCTTTTTAAAAGACTGAGGCGTTGCAGGCCTCGGCGTCTTAGGTGTCTCTCCGGCAGAAAACAACGGAGCAAGATTTTCTGTCGCTCTTACGGAAAGGCCCTCCGCAACAACTTTCTCCGCAAGTCGAATACGCGCGTCCTCATAGGGAACTGCAAGAATCGCACGTGCATGACCTGCAGTAAGTTTACCCTCAAAAATCATCTGCTGAACAACTTCAGGGAGATCGAGAAGACGCAGCGAGTTTGTAATTGCAGAGCGTGACTTGCTTACCGCCTTCGACAATGCCTCCTGGGTCATACCGCTGGCATCGATAAGCTGGCGGTAGCCCTTAGCCTCTTCGACGGGATTTAGATCAGAACGCTGAAGGTTTTCGATAAGAGCAAGAGCTAGCATCTCTTCATCATTAACCTCTTTAATGATGACAGGCAGCTCCTCAAGACCAGCAAGCTTCGACGCCTGGTAACGACGCTCACCAGCGATGATCTCATAGCCGTTTCTATGCTTGCGAACCAAAAGCGGCTGCAAAACTCCATGTTCTTGGATTGACTCGCTCAACTCGCGAAGTTCAGTTTCGTTAAAATGAATTCGTGGCTGATTAGGGTTGGGAACGATATCCTCAATAGGTAGTTTTGTTTCAGATGCGGTATTTGCAGCCGATGTAGCCGAACCACCCGTCTCATACTCGGCTTCTGAGACCAAAGCATTGAGTCCACGCCCTAATCCGCCACGTTTCTTTACACTAGGCACGCTTGATCACCTCTTTTGCAAGGTTCATATATGCTTTTGCACCCTTATTTTGAGGTGCATAGGTAATTACCGGTTCTCCAAAAGACGGAGCTTCGGAGATTTTAACCGTACGGGGGATCAGTGTCTTAAACGCCTTATCACCAAAGTACGATTGAACCTCCTCAACAACCTGATTCGATAGAGAAGTACGCGAGTCATACATGGTCATAAGCACACCGTAGGTGTCTAAGCCCTTGTTCAGACGTGATTTGACCATCTTCATTGACTCAAGCAGCTTCGTAACGCCCTCGAGTGCATAATACTCGCATTGGATCGGAATCAAAACGCTGTCTGCTGCGGTCAAGGCGTTGATAGTAAGCAGACCGAGCGAAGGGGGACAGTCAATGAAAATAAAATCGAACTCGTCCTGAATCGGCTCAAGCAAATCTTTGAGGCGGGTTTCACGAGCGATTGCGCTTACGAGCTCAATTTCCGCGCCTGCAAGCTGAATTGTTGCCGGAATAACGAATACCTTTTTACAATTTGTACCAAGAACAAGTGATTCTGCCGGCACATCATTCAACAATGCATCATAAATGCAGTGGTCAAGGTCTTCTTTTTCAATTCCAAATCCGCTGGTGCTGTTTCCTTGCGGATCAAAATCGACAATCAGCGTCTTACGACCCTGCTCACCCAGTGCTGCTGCAAGGTTTACAGCCGTCGTTGACTTACCGACGCCTCCTTTTTGATTGATGATTGCAATAATACGCGTGTCTTTTGCGCTCTTAGAACGCTTAACGTCGCGAAATCCCACGGTCCCTCCTGGTGTGTATTAAAGCCGTCAAACGGAGGATGTTTCACGTGAAACATTCCGATTCGATATCAACCGCCATGTTTCACGTGAAACACTGCAAGTTGTTAGTATCCATTATGTTTCACGTGAAACATCTAGGCAAGCGGATTCTTCTTTGCCATGCCATTTGCACGAGGCAATGAAACGGATGCTGGATGACTCTTCTTAAGAACAATGAACTCCCTGTGGCCCAGGCCCTCAGGCAAATCGATAGCGTCATTCAGAAGCAAAGTGAAGCCGCAAATCTTTGCTGCTGACATGCCAGAAGCAAGCTCCTCATCCGAAGGATTGCCCTTGGTGATAACAAATAGCCCTCCATCCTTGAGGTACGGCGCCGCATACTCAACAAGAATCGATAAAGGGGCCAGTGCGCGGGCGGTTACGACAGAGAACTGCTTCTTATGGCTTCGAGCATATTCTTCAAGACGATCATGAACCGCATGAGCATGTTTCAATCCAAGAGCATGGACAAAGGAATTGACTGCATCGACCTTCTTGCCAACAGAGTCAATATAAGTTGCTTTACGATGTGAGGTTATGGTTAACGGAATACCAGGGAAGCCCGCACCTGTACCCATATCGAGCAAAGCTCCCTCAGGAGCCTTATTGATATAGGGGAGTAAAACAAGTGAGTCGAGGATATGAAGTACTGCAACATCTTCTACGTTGAGAATACGAGTGAGATTGGTTGTCTTATTTGTTTCCAAAACCAAATCCAAATGCTGAATACATTTCCTCAGCTCAACATCAGTTACGTTCAAGGAATATTCTTTGCAATAGGAAGTTAGGCGACTCAACATCTCGTCAGCCTGCTGATCAGTAAGTACTAACAACGAATGCTCCTTTCTGACAAAAATCAGTGTATCGAGAACTTTTGACAAAAAAAGGGACGTGGAAACCACGTCCCCTTAGCATAAGCTCGAGTAGATTATCGAGCAACAATCACCACATGGCGATCAGGGTCAGAACCCTCAGAATGAGTATCGACGGCATCATTGCCACGAAGCGCGATGTGAACAAGTCGGCGCTCGTAGGCATTCATGGGCGGAAGCGAAACACTCTTATGAGTGCGGATGGCACGCTCGGCAGCAGACTGAGCCATGGAGGCAACCTTGTCCTGACGGCGACTCTTGTATCCCTCGACGTCCACTACAACCGGATACCTAAAGCCCAGCTTGCGGCTCACCAGCAAAGAGAACATAACCTGAAGGGCATCAAGGGTGCGACCATGACGGCCAATGAGAACAGCAAGATCGGGAGCCGTTACATCCAGAATCAGCTCACCCTCGTCGCCCTCATACTCATCGATAGGAGAGTTGGCGGCATCGAAGTGCGAAAGGATGGAACGCAGGATGGAAATCGCGACATCGGCAATGGTGTCGAGCTCCTCGTCGGTCAGCTCTTCACCGGCCTTGTAGCGCTGTGCAATCTCGGGATAATCGCCCGCGACCTGCGGGGCAACCTCCTCAAGCATATCCTCGATGATCTCTTCAGACATAACGTACTCCAAAAGTTAGGTACCTAAATAAGATTGATATCCCACTACTTCTTCTTGTGCGGGCGCGGCTTCTTCTCTCGACGAGTGACCTCAACCTGCAGCGGAGCGTTCTTAAGACGCTCCTCCTCATCGGCCTTCGCCTTGTCGATGACCTTCTGCGTCACAAAAATCTGCTGGATAACCTGCCAAGCAGACGAGACGTCGTAGTACAGCAGAACACCAACGGGAAGGCTCCAGCCCATCCAAAGCATCATGACCGTCATGACAACGGCCATCATACGCATGCTCTGAGCCTGCTGGCCGGTCTGGTTGCGCGACATATAGAGCTGCGGAATCAGGGTCAGGACGGCGAACAGGATCAGGCAAACCAGCGCAGGCAGTGCAACCATAAAGCCATCGGCAAAGGAAGCACTCGGCGTGGTGGTCAGGTCGGGCAGGATGTTGAAGAACGAGAACGTGCCGTCGTTAAAGTACTGCGGCAGGTTGCGCAGCAATGTAAACAGGGCGAACAGGATAGGCATCTGAATCAGCAGCGGCAGACAGCCAGCCATGGGGTTGAACTTGTTCTCGCTGTAGAACTTCTGCATCTCCTCGGCCTGACGCTGGGGATCGTCGGCATAGCGCTCCTGGATCTCGAGCATCTTGGGCTGCAGCACCTGCATGCGAGCCGTAGACTTGGTCGACTTGAGCATGAGCGGCGTCAGCAGCAGACGGATGATGACCACCAGGATGATGATGGACAGGCCCCAGTCGACCGCAAAGGTCTGGATGAGCTTGAGCAGCTCGAAAAGGATGTTAACGATCCAATCCCACATGTAAGTTTTCCTCCGATAGCGAGTGCCCGCTAGGGCACAGGGTCATAACCGCCGACGTGCAGGGGATTGCAGCGAGCGATGCGCCTCACGGCAAGCCAGCAGCCTCTCAAAACACCGTGCTTCTCAATCGCCTGGATGGCGTATTGCGAGCACGTTGGGTAATAAATGCAGGCGTCAGGCAATAAGGGCGAAATAACCTGTTGATATATGCGAATAGGAGCGATGGCAACACGTCGCAAAACGTGATTGCTCATCGCTCCTCCCCGGCAACGCCGGCGCGCTTCATAAGCGAACGCAACGCCTTGTCCATCTCCTGCGGCGAGGAAACCCTCGTCTTGGGAGTTGCAAACAAGATGATGTCATAACCCGCAACGGGAAATCCGCAGCTGCGGGCGGCCTCGCGCATCACACGCTTAGATCGGTTGCGCACGACGGCACAACCGAGTCGCTTAGCACCAACGAAGGCGACCCTTCCGGAGTCGCCTTCGCCAACCGATTCACATATGGTCATTCGAATCAGAGGGTGATTGAAACGACGCCCCTGACTGAACACATGCTCGAAATCTTGCCGAGACTTAATAGTCTTCATGCGAGATGTGTGTATCGCTGCTAGACAGTGAGACGCTTGCGGCCCTTGGCGCGACGACGGGCGAGCACGGCACGACCACCCTTAGTGGCCATACGGGCACGGAAGCCATGGGTCTTGGCACGCTTACGCTTATTAGGCTGATACGTACGCTTCATCTTAAGTTCCTCCTGCTGCATTTCGAGTGTCCGCGGGGACGCGGACGCAGATATAGACACGTGAGCTTGAAGATTGTAGGGAAATCAATGTTCAAATGTCAAGAAATCAAAGGTAAAAGGTTGCGCAGTTCACACGGTTCCCCCATAAGCACAACCGAAATTTGCGCCTCATGGCAACCTTTCACGATATTTCATCGAGTTTTCAACAGGTTATGTTGGCAATGTTGAGAACTTTTCACCCGTTTTCCAAAGTTTTCAACAGGTTTTGAAAAGTTGTCGAAAGATGAGAAACGTTGCACGGTGAGCTACTATTTGTTCGAAACCTTTTGAAAGATTGCGAGCGGCATGTCTGACGACTTTTACACCATGGTCGATTCCGGAGACCCGGCACCCGACAACGAGCACATCACCGGCGTGCGCGAAGAGCGTGCGGAAGGCGAGCAGACGACCACGCAGGCGCCAAAAGCCATGTACGCCGCGCGCATCGCCGTCTATGACGACATGCTGTCGACACCGCGGGTGATCGTCATTGATCCGCAAGATGTCCGCACGTATTTGGAAGAGACGACCAACACCGTCTACCAGTGCATGAAAGAACAAGGTGGCCATATCTCGCTCATGGTCATCCGCGAGATTGTCGAAAACTTTATCCACGCACACTTTGCCGAGCCCATCATCTCGATTCTGGACGGCGGAGACACCATCCGCTTTGCTGACCAAGGACCCGGCATCGACGACAAGGAACGTGCTTTCGACTTTGGCGTTACCAGCGCAAACAGCAAGATGAAGCGCTATATCCGTGGAACCGGAGCAGGGTTTCCCATGGTGCAGGAGTATTTGGAAAACGCCGGCGGTGCCGTATCCATCGAGGACAACATGGGCAACGGCACCGTGGTTACGGTAAGCCTGAACCCTAAACGCGTGCAGGAAATCGAGCGTGCCGGCGGACGCGGCGCTGCCGTGCGGCCCGAGACGGAGCAGCCCACATATCCCCTGCCGGGAGCTTTTGCGCAGCAGCCCGTGGCAACGCAGCAGATGCAGCCCCCCGTGAGACAGATGCAGCAGCCCGGAATGCTTCCCACACAAGAACCCCAGGCGGCATCTATGTCGATGCCGCCAAACATGCCAGAGGCCATGCCGCTGGCTGATCAGGATGCAGCAGCAATGCAGCAGGCGACGGGGGCGCCGGGTGGCCAGCAAATGGGCTATCAGCCGTACCAACAGGGATATCCATATCAGCAGATGCCGCCACTGGGGTATGGCCAGCAGTTCCCGCAGCAGTACCAGCAGGGATATCAGCAGCCGTACCAGCAGATGCCGCAACAGCAGTACAACCCCTGGGCCCAACAGATGCCTCTGCAGCCTTACCAACAGTGGCCTCAAAGTTTTCAACAGCAAATGCCGCCGATGCAGAGTTCTCAACAACCAGCAGCTCAAATGATGTATCCTAATGCAGCAAATCAGTATGCGCAGCCACAACCGGACGTGTTCGTAAGCGATCGCGGCAACGCCGCGCTGGGCTATCTGGCGCAAAATCAAGCGTGCGGTGCAACCGATCTGGCGAGGGCGTTTGGAAACTCGGCCCCCACTTGGTCACGCACGCTCAATGACTTGGCGCAGGCCGGCTTGGTCATCAAGCATGGCCAGAAATACCATCTGACCGAACTCGGCGCCGCTCGCGTGCGAGCTCAGAGCTAAAGAACGGGAGAGACAGTGGACGAGGAAGCAAGCATCATCCTGGGGGATGCCATCGCCTTTTGCCAGCGCGACGGCCAAGATGCACGCCTCATCAACATGCTGGGGCAATCGCGCGCCATAAGCCTGACCGAAGATACGCTCACGATCGAGGCCCCCTCGCGCTTTGCCATCGCGCAGCTCAAAAAGCATCAGCCGACTATTGAGGCCTATCTGGAAGAAATCGCCTTTGCACCGATCGCGCTCGACATCGTGGCACCGCAAGGCGCCGCGACGGAATCCGCTGCCGCCACGGCGCCCGCCACGGCTCCCGCTGCTTCCCCGGCGGTGCCGGCCTCCGCAGGCGATGTGCCGACAATCGAGCACCAGCACAGCGATGTTTCCCGTGAAACAATGGCACCGTTGACGAGCGCGGCGGCGACGTCAACGAACGCACCCGTCACACACATGCCCATCGCTCACGACGCAGCGGCGGGCGCGGATTCGGGCATTGCAATCAAGAACACGCTCTCGGCCGACGATTTTCGTCGCATGATGAACCAGATGAAGGGCGGAGCGCCGACTAAATCCACGCAAGCTGCGGCCCCCGCTTCACCCATGCCAGCACCGACCGTGCCGGCCGAGCAGAATACGGATGGAGCCCCGCTCGCCGCGAACTCAAAATTTACCTTTGAGAACTTTGTCTACGGCCCCGAGAACAGCCATGCCTATCGCTCGGCACTCAAGTTTGCCGCCCTCGCGGACGAGCGCGGCACATGCACATCCCTGTTCATCTATGGCAAATCGGGGCTGGGCAAGACCCATCTGCTGCTCGCCATCAAAAACGAGCTCGCCGAGAAGTCGCCCGAGATCAAGGTCAAGTATGCCAACTCCCAGGCATATCTGGACGACCTAATGACCGAGTTCGACCGTCAAAAGAAGAGCAACGCCCCCATCATGCAGGCGTACCACGGCGTGGACGTGCTCATCATCGATGACATCCAAAACATCATCGGCAAGCGCGCGAGTGTGGACTACTTTTTCCAGCTCATGGACGAGTTCATCCGCAACAACAAGAAGGTCGTCATCGCGGCAGACCGCGCCCCCAAGGACCTGAGCATGGACGAGCGTCTGACCAGCCGCTTCAACGCCGGAATGCTCTGCCTGGTCGCAGAGCCCAGCTACGAGATGAAATACAAGATCTTGCAGCGCTATTACGAGAACACCATCGTCGCCGCTCCCGAGGCGGGCGACGACTCACTGCTGGCGGCCTATGGGGGCGACGGCGGGCACCTGACCGACGAGCACTTTAAACACATGGCCGAGGTCTCGGGCACCAACATCCGCGAACTCGAGAGCTTTTGCGAGCGCTGCGCCGGCGAGGCGGGCGACCGCGAGCGCGAGGGCGGAGAGCTCACCTTTGACGATATCGACGCCATCGCCAGCCAGTACTTCGACACATCGGCCAAAAAGATCAACGTCCAGACGGTTCAGTCCGTCATCGAAGAGCAGTACGGCGTGACACACGAGGAGCTCATCGGCCCGCGTCGCAACGCCAATATCGCCAAAGCACGCCATATCGCTATCTACCTGGCCATCGAGATGTGCGAAATGACGACCACGGCGGTGGGCGCCGAATTTGGCAACCGCAACCACTCGACCGTCAGCACGAGCTACAAAAAGGTCCAGAAGATGATCCAGGAAGACCGCACCGTCACCGAAGACCTCAAGTCGCTGCGCGATAAAATTACACTGCGCTCGTAGGGAAATAGAGACACCTGTTGAAAACTTGTCGAAACCACGGGCATAAGGTGTCTAAAACCCAACCCGCGGTGATGAAAAGTTTTGCGCAGGTTTTGAACGTGGAAAACCACCCCTGTTGCACACAGGCTGCTGTCGATTCTCTTTCTGGGTCTGACCTGCGTCTTTGGGAGTAATCAACAGTTTCGTCAGTGCTATTACTATTATTAAGATATTTATATCTATAGAAAGGTATTAAAAGATGAAGTTCACCGTCAGCCAGAGCTCGCTTACACAAGCCATCGGCGTCGTTATGAAGGGTGTCGCTTCGGCATCCACCCTTCCCATCCTGTCGGGCGTGCTCGTCAAGGCCCAAGACGGCATCTTGGAATTCCAGACCTCTAACTACACCATCTCGATCCGTCATCGCATCGCGGCGCATGTCGAAGAAGAGGGCGAGATGGTTATCCCCTGTAAGATGCTCTCCAATATCACCAAGACCCTCCCCGATGCCCCGGTCACCTTTGAGCTGTCCGAGCGCCAGGTGCTGATTGGTTGCGAGAAGAGCTCTTTCCGCCTGAACACGCTTGATGCTAATGACTTCCCCGAGTTTCCGGCCTATGCCATCGAGAGCGCCGTGGAACTGCCGACCGATATCTTGTCCGAGATGGTCGGCCGCGTGTGGCGCGTCACCTCGACCGACAAGGCCCGCCCCATCCTGGGTGGCGTGCACATGAAGGTCGAGAACAACACCGTGCGTCTGGTGGCGACCGATTCCTTCCGCTTGGCCGTGTGCGATACGCAGGTTGAGACCTCGACCCTCGAGGGTTCCTTTGAGCTCAACGTTCCGGCTGACGCCTTTAACGACGCACTGAACATCATGGCCAGCCAGGCGACCATCATGATCGGGGCTACCGACACCCAGGTCGTCTTCGAGGCCGGCAACACCACCTACGTGTCGCGCCGCATCGAGGGCGTGTACCCCAACTACAAGCAGCTCATCCCCGATTCGTGCGTGACGAGCGTCAAGATCGACGTCGCCGCCTTTAACGCCGCCCTCAAGCGCGTGGCCGTTATCGCGAGCGCCAACCCCGCCGTCAAGTTCGAGATCGATGTCGAGAACGGGCAGATGGGCCTGTCCTCCATTTCCAATGACCAGGACCTTGCACAGGAGACGATCGATGTCGAGGCCGAGGGCGAGTCGGGTACCATCGCCTTCAACTACCACTACATCTTCGGCTGCCTCAATGCCCTGTCCAAGGAGAAGGAGATCACGCTGGAGCTCAAGAGCTACTCGCAGGCGGGCATCTTCAAGTCCTACGACAAGATCAACTACCTGTACCTGGTCATGCCGGTCCGGATCTAGCGCTGCGCCATGACCATGTTCGCCCGCGATCTTTCCGTCGCGCACTACCGCAGCTTCGATAGCTATCGTCTTGCCCTGGACGAGGGCGTGACGATACTTGCGGGACCCAACGCGGCGGGAAAGACCAATCTCATAGAGGCGCTGCAGCTGCTGACGAGCGGCGCCTCGTTTAGGCATCCGACCGCAGCCGAGCTCGTCCGTGACGGCGTGGGATCGTGCAAGGTCGAGCTGAGGCTCGAGGGCGACGGCCGCGTGCTTGATATGGGATTGAACGCGGAGGACGGTAAGCGCTCGTTTAGCCGCAACGGCAAGAGATGTTCTGCCGCCGGTGTGCGCGGGGTTCTGCCGAGCGTGCTGTTTTGCCCCGACCATCTGGACATGGTTAAACGAGGCGCCAGTGTGCGCCGCGCTGCCCTCGATGACTTTGGCATGCAACTGAGCGCACGCTATGCCGATCTTGCGAGCACCTATGGGCGCTGCGTGACCCAGCGTAACGCCTTGCTCAAGGAGACCTGGTGCTGCCGCGAGGTGCTCGGCGCGTGGAACGATTCGATTGCCCGCGCGGGCTCGGCTCTGCTTGTGCACCGGTTGGCCCTGCTCGACCGGCTGGCGGGCCATGTGCACACTGCCTACGGGCAAGTGGCATCCGGTGAGGCTGCCAACGTGACCTATACGTCCACGCTGGGGGATTTGCCCCAGGTCGAGGATCGCGAAGAACTGAAGGGCTGGGCGTACGAGCGCATGCTGGCTGCCCTTGATGAGCACGCCGACGAGGAAATTCGCCGCGGCGTGACGTTGGTGGGACCGCATCGCGATGAGATTGAGTTTACCGTGGCGGGTCGCTCCGCCCGTTCATTTGCCAGCCAAGGTCAGCAGCGAACGTTGGTTCTGGCCTGGAAGGTGGCGGAGGTGGCCGTGGCTCGCGATGTCCTGGGCACCGCCCCACTGCTGCTTTTGGACGACGTGATGAGCGAACTCGACGGCGAACGCCGCGGTGCTTTTCTGCGGCTGATCGGCGATGATATCCAGACGGTCATAACCACGACCAACCTGGGGTATTTTACCGATGACCTGCTTGATCGAGCCAAGGTGGTGAGCATGGGTGAGACGTGCTAATTACGAGCGCGAGAGCGAAACGGTCGCCTTCAGTGGCTTTTTGAACGCAGAGCGCCAACGCATCCTGGCGGCTGCGACCCCTGAGCGCCGTGCGCAGATGGAGGCTGCCGAGGAGTCGCGCGCGGTCTATCGCGCGTGGAACGCGGTGTGCTCGGGCACGCGCGAGGGGCGGCATGTGACGGGGCTGCGTTACCTGCCCGAGTCCAATGAACTGCTGGTGTATCTCGACTCGCCCTCGTGGACGCAGGAAATGACGCTGTTGCGCGAGATCATCCGCGCGCGCATGGAGCGCGCCGGTGCGCATGTGGACGGCCTGGTGTTCAAAACCACCGCACCCGGTCACACGCCGCCCGCCGCCAAGGAGCGCCTGCGCCCGCCGACGACAGAGCGCCCGCCGGCCCCGCATGCCGACCTCAGCGATGCCGAGCGCACCGAGATTGAGCGCCAAGTGGCGCCCATCGAAGACCAAAAACTGCGCGAGGCCCTCGAGAATGCCATGAGAGCCAGTGCCGAGTGGGCCAAGGGCGTGCAAAGTAAAAAAGAGCCTTAAATCGCATCTGGTGGCCTTGTAGAGCCAAATACCCTCGTTCCCGAGGGTATTTTTTTACGATAAACTAGTAAGGCTGTACACATTTTCTTGACTGAAGGAGGACGTGTGGCAAACGAAAACGATTACGATGGCGGCGAGATTAAGATTCTCGAAGGTCTCGAGGCCGTTCGTAAGCGCCCGGGCATGTATATCGGCTCGACGAGCGCCAGCGGTCTGCATCACCTGGTGTGGGAGATCGTTGACAACTCCGTCGACGAGGCCATGGCCGGTTTCTGCACCGAGATCCAGGTGACGGTCCACGCCGACAACTCCATCACGGTCGTCGACAACGGGCGTGGCATCCCCGTCGACGAGCACCCTGTTAAAAAGATCCCGACGCTCGAGGTCGTCATGACGATCTTGCACGCCGGCGGTAAGTTCGATAACTCGGCCTATAAGGTCTCGGGTGGCTTGCACGGTGTGGGCATCTCCGTCGTCAACGCACTGTCCAAGCGCGTGGTCGTTCAGGTTCGTCGCGATGGCAACACCTACGAGATGGAGTTCTCGCGCGGCAAGACCGTCAAGAAGATGGAGGTCGTGGGCACCTCGGATTCGACGGGCACCACCGTCACCTTCTGGCCCGACGATGAGATCTTCGAGACCTGCATCTACGATTTCGATACGCTGCATAACCGTCTGCAGGAGACGGCGTTCCTCAATAAGAACCTCAAAATCGTGCTGACCGACGAGCGCGAAGCGACTCCCCACGTGGAGGAGTTTTGCTACGAGGGCGGCATCATCGACTTCGTCAAGTTCCTCAACGAGGGCAAGGACGTCCCCGAGGCCTTTAAGGAGCCCATCTACATCGAGGGCAAATCGGACCCGGACGCGCCTGTGGCCAAGATGGGCGAGGTCGAGGTTTCCCTGCAGTGGAATAGCGGCTACGGCGAGAACGTCATGTCGTTTGCCAACGACATCTACACCCCCGAAGGCGGCATGCACCTTGAGGGCTTCCGTACCGCGCTCACCCGCGTGATCAACGATTACGCGCGCAAGCAGAACCTGCTCAAGGAAAAAGACGCCAACCTGACCGGCGACGATGTGCGCGAGGGCCTTTCGGCCGTTATCTCGGTCAAGCTGCCCGATCCGCAGTTTGAGGGCCAGACCAAGGCCAAGCTCGGCAGCTCCTATATGCGCGCGCTGACGCTCAAGATCGTGACCGACGGCCTCGCCGACTACCTTGAGGAGCATCCTAAGCCCGCCCGCGAGATCGTCAAGAAAGCCCAGCAGGCCTGCAAGGCCCGCAAC
The DNA here is from genome assembly GCA_048254795.1 of Collinsella sp. Classification (GTDB taxonomy): domain Bacteria; phylum Actinomycetota; class Coriobacteriia; order Coriobacteriales; family Coriobacteriaceae; genus Collinsella. The sequence goes on from DBEZQF010000324.1 coordinate 27,453, forward strand.
GCCGCCCGCAAGGCGCGCGAGGCGACCCGCCGCAAGAGCCTGCTCGAGACGGCGTCCCTGCCCGGTAAGCTCGCCGACTGCTCGGTGCGCGATGCCGAGCTGACCGAGCTCTTCATCGTAGAGGGCGACTCGGCAGGCGGTTCGGCCAAGGACGGCCGTCGCCGAGACATCCAGGCGATTCTGCCCCTGCGCGGCAAGATTTTGAACGTCGAACGCGTTGGTGACCATCGCGCGTTCTCGAGTGACACCATTCAGTCGCTGATTACCGCGATCGGCTGCGGCGTCACGACGAGTGCCGGCGACGGCGGCGACTTCGATATCACCAAGGCGCGCTACCACAAGATCATCATCATGACCGATGCAGACGTCGACGGTGCGCATATCCGCATCCTGCTGCTGACGTTCTTCTACAAGTACATGCGTCCGCTGATCGATGCCGGCTACGTCTATGTTGCCTGCCCGCCCATCTTTGGCATTAAGGTGCGCAACAAGATCCACTACGTGTATCCCAACGGCCGCCAGCCCGAAGACGAGATCCTGCGCGACACCATCCAGAGTCTGGGCCTGAACCCCGACGATAACGACGAGGACGGCAAGGCCAAGGACGGCAAGATTACCAAAAAGCGCAAGGGCTATACCGTCCAGCGCTACAAGGGCCTGGGCGAGATGGACCCCAAGCAGCTTGCCTCGACGACGATGGACCCCAAGACCCGCATTCTGCAGCGCGTGTCGATCGAGGACGCCGTGGTGGCGGACCGCGCCGTGCGCGAGCTGATGGGTTCCGAGGTCGGCTATCGCCGCGAGTACATCGAGAAGCATGCACATGA